>JBAZLW010000066.1:0-10699 GCA_041650095.1 Hydrogenophilaceae bacterium
GCCGACCACCGCCGCATGGCCTATTCAGAATCCTCCATCCGCGTCCTCAAGGGCCTGGAACCCGTCAAGGAACGTCCGGGCATGTACACCCGGACCGATTCGCCGACCCACATCATCCAGGAAGTCATCGACAACGCCGCCGACGAGGCCCTGGGCGGGTTTGCCGGCAAGATTACGGTCATCCTGCATGGCGACGGCTCGGTCTCGGTCGAGGACGACGGCCGCGGCATCCCGGTCGGCATCCACCCGGCCGAGGGCGTGCCCACGGTGGAGGTGGTGTTCACCCGCCTGCATGCCGGCGGCAAGTTCGACAAGAAGGCCGGCGGCGCCTATGCCTTCTCGGGCGGCCTGCACGGGGTCGGGGTGTCGGTGACCAATGCACTGTCCTCGCGCCTGGAGGTGTTCGTCAAGCGCGAGGGCCAGTTGCACCGCATGGTGTTCAGCGAAGGCAACGTGATCGAGCCGCTGATCCTGGTCGGCAGCGTCGGCGCCCGCACTACCGGCACCCTGGTCAGGGCCTGGCCGAACGGCAAGTACTTCGACAGCCCGAAGATCAAGCGCAACGAACTGGAACGCCTGCTGCGCGCCAAGGCTGTGCTGCTGCCGGGCGTCAAGGTGATCCTGAAGGATGAAGAGTCGGGCGAGGAGAAGGTATGGCAATACGCCGACGGTCTGGTCTCCTACCTGAACGAAAGCCTGCCGGAAGGCGGCGAGGGCAGCTATGTCAGCCCGGTGTTCGCCGGCGAGCGCTATGCCGGGGCCGAGGATGCCGCCGGTTTCGCCGAGGGCGAGGGCGCGGCCTGGGCGCTGGCCTGGTGCGAGGCGGGTGGCGCGGGCGAGTCTTACGTCAACCTGATCCCGACCCCGCTCGGCGGCACCCATGAGGCCGGCCTGCGCGCCGGTCTGTTCGAGTCGCTGAAGGAATTCGTCAGCCATCACGGTCTGCTGCCGGGCAAGGTGAACCTGCAGGCCGAGGATGTCTGGAAGCATGTCCGCTACGTCCTCTCGGGCCGGATACTCGACCCCCAGTTCCAAGGCCAGACCAAGGAACGTCTGAGCAGCCGCGACGCCATGCGCCTGGTCGCGTCCCGGATCAAGGATCCCCTCGACGGCTGGCTGAACGGCCACATCGAGGCCGGCAAAAAGATCGCCGAACTGGCGATCAAGACCGCCCTGGCCCGGCAGAAGGCCGGCAAGGTGGTGGAGAAGAAGAAACAGTCCGGCGCCGCGGTGCTGCCGGGCAAGCTGACCGATTGCGAGTCGGACGACATCACTCGCAACGAGGTCTTCCTGGTCGAGGGCGATTCCGCCGGCGGCTCCGCCAAGCAGGGCCGCGAGCGCGAGTACCAGGCCATCCTGCCCCTGCGCGGCAAGGTGCTGAACACCTGGGAAGTGGCGCGCGGCGAGATCTTCGCCAACAACGAGGTGCACGACATCGCCGTCGCCCTGGGCCTGGATCCGCACGATCCGGATGCGCCCGATTCGGTGCTCGACAACCTGCGCTACGGCAAGGTGGTCATCATGGCCGACGCCGACGTCGACGGCAGCCATATCCAGACCCTGCTGCTGACCCTGTTCCTCCGACACTTCCCCAAGCTGATCGAGCTTGGTCACGTCTATATCGCCCAGCCGCCGCTGTTCAGCATCAAGGTCGCGGCCCAGGGCAAGAGCCGGCCGGAGCGCCGCCTGTATGCCCTGGACGAGGGCGAACGCGACCAGATCCTGGAACGCCTGGCCGAGGACGGTATCCGGGAGTCGAACATCCACACCGGCCGCTTCAAGGGTCTGGGCGAGATGAACCCCGAGGAGTTGCGCGAGACCACCATGCACCCGGACACCCGCCGGCTGCTGCCAGTCACCCTGCCGCGTTCGGAACTGGCCGAGGTGCGCCGGATGTTCACCCTGTTGATGGGCAAGGGCGAGGCCGCCGGCCGCCGGGCCTGGATGGAAGCCAACGGCAATCTGGTGGAGACGGACGTATGAGCAGGGAGCAGGGGCCCCGCTTGCGGGGATGCGAGCGGCCGCGAATGCGTCCCAGCCGCCGACGTGTAACGGTTGATTCAGTGAAGATGATGGAAGAGGCGGACGCATGAACCACGACGACGAGACCCCGGACCTGTTCGACGCCGCCACGGCCGTGGCGGCCGATCTGCCGCCCGAGCCGCCGTCCTCCGAACCCATGTACAGCGTCGACGGCGATGGCGGCGTGCCGCTGCACCTGTTCGCCGAGCGGGCCTACCTGACCTATGCCATGTCCACCGTGCTGGACCGCGCGCTGCCCTTCGTCGAGGACGGCCAGAAGCCGGTGCAGCGGCGCATCCTGTACGCCATGCGCGAGCTGGGCAACCGCTCCGACGCGCCGTTCAAGAAGTCGGCCCGCATCGTCGGCGACGTCATCGGCAAATTCCACCCGCACGGCGACAGCGCGGTCTACGAGGCCGCGGTGCGCATGGCGCAGGACTTCACCCTGCGCTACCCGCTGATCGAGGGCCAGGGCAACTTCGGCTCCCGCGACGGAGATTCGCCGGCCGCCATGCGCTACACCGAAGTGCGCCTGTCCAAGTTCGCCGAGGACGTCCTGCTGTCCGAGAACGACCGCGGCACGGTGGATTTCCGGGAGAACTACGACGGCACCCTGAACGAACCGGCCTTGCTGCCGGCCCGCCTGCCGGTGCTGCTGCTCAACGGCGTGTCCGGCATCGCGGTCGGCATGGCCACCGAGATCGCCCCGCACAACCTGCGCGAGGTGGCCGAGGCCTGCATCGCGCTGATCAACGGCCACAAGGACGAGTCGGTCTACAGCGCCATCCCGGGCCCCGACTTCCCGGGCGGCGGCCAGATCATTTCCGCCCCGGAGGACATCCGCAAGGCCTACGAGAGCGGCCGCGGCAGCCTGCGCGTGCGCGCCCGCTGGAGCGTGGAACCGCTGGCGCGCGGGCAGTACCGCATCGCCGTCACCGAACTGCCGCCGGGCACCAGCACGGCCAAGGTGCTGGGCGAGATCGAGGAACTGATCAACCCGAAGCCCAAGGCAGGCAAGAAGTCGCTCTCGGCCGAGCAGCAGAACCTCAAGAACGCCGTGCTGGCGGTGCTCGACACCTTCCGCGACGACTCCGACAAGGCCCACCCGGTGCGCATCGTGCTGGAACCGCGTACCCGCACGGTGACCCCGGACGAGATGATGAACCTGCTCTTGGCCAACACCTCGCTGGAGGGCAACAGCAGCCTCAACATGACCATGATCGGCCGCGACGGCCGGCCGCAGCAGAAGAACCTGCCCCAGGCCCTGCGCGAGTGGTGCGCCTTCCGCATGGAAGTGGTGGAGCGCCGCCTGAAGTTCCGCTTCGACGAGGTGGCCAGGCGCCTGCATATTCTGGAAGGCCGCATGATCGCCTTTCTGCGCATCGACGAGGTCATCAAGGTGATCCGCGAGGCGGACGCGCCCAAGGCCGAGCTGATGGTGGTGTTCGGGCTGACCGAGGTACAGGCCGAGGATATTCTCGAGATCCGCCTGCGCCAATTGGCCCGCCTCGAAGGCATCAAGATCGAACGCGAGCTGAAGGATCTCCAGGAGGAACGCGACGGCCTGCAGCAACTGCTCGACAGCGAGGGTGGCCGCCGCCGCCTGATCGTGCGCGAGATTCGCGAGGACCTGAAGAAGTACGGCGACGACCGCCGCACCCTGATCGAGGCCGCCGAGAAGGTTACCGCCGCCAAGGTGGATACGGTAGCCGACGAGCCGGTCACCGTGATCCTGTCGAAGAACGGCTTCATCCGCAGCCGCGCCGGCCACGGCGTCGACCGGGCGCTGCTGACCTGGAAGGACGGCGACGGCGAGCTGGCGGTGATCGAGACCCGCTCGGTGCATCCGGTGATCCTGTTCGATCCGGCCGGCCGGACCTATAGCGTGCGTCCGGTCGACCTGCCGGGCGGCAAGGGCGACGGCGTGCCGGTGTCCTCGCTGGTGGAGCTACAGCACGGCAAGGTGGTGGCCATGCTGTCGGGCCCGCTGGAGACGAAAATACTATTGGCGACCACCGCGGGAGTTGGTTTCATTGGCCGCTTGGCCGACATGGTGTCGCGCCAGCGTGCCGGCAAGGCCTACATGAGCGTGGACGAGGGCGCCGAACTGCTGCCACCGAGCGTGGTCCCCACGGGTGCCCGGTTCATCGCCGCGCTCGCCGACGAGCCGCGCCTGCTCTGGTTCCCGATCGAGGAGATGAAGGAATTGTCGGGCGGCAAGGGGGTGATCCTGATCGCCCTGGAGGCCAAGGAAAGGCTACTTGCAGCGCTGGCCACGGCGGATTGCGTGACGATTTCAGGCGTCAGTCGTGGCGACAGGACGGCCGATTTTCAAGTCTGCGAGAAAACCGCCGATAATTACGCCGGCAAACGCGCCCGCAAAGGCAAACCGTTGTCGATAAAGTTCAAGCGCGTGCTGGGCATGCGCTAGTCTGCTCCGTGGTCGAGTGAAGTACCTTAAGAGAGACGCATGACAGAAGAAACGATAGCCCAGGCGCCGGCCTGGGAGACGCCCCGCGAAGCGGGGCGCATGCATGATCCGCTGTTGGAGTGCCTGATGGCGCTGGCGCGCATGCATGGGGTGCCGCGCACGCGCGATGCCCTGGTCGCCGGCCTGCCCCTGGCCGATCGCCAACTTACTCCCTCCATTTTCGATCGGGCCGCGCGCCGGGCCGGCCTGGCCAGCAAGATCATGCGGCGCAGTCTCGACTCCCTGACCGGTTCGCTCCTGCCGGTGGTGTTGCTGTTGAATGAGCGCGAGGCCTGCCTGCTGGTCGGCTGGGAGGCCGATGGCGCGGCGCGGGTGATCTTCCCCGAACTGAGCGAGGCCGCGACCCTCCTGAGCCGGGAGGAACTGGCAGCCCGCTACAGTGGCACCACTATCTTCTGCCGGCCCCGCTTCCGCTTCGACAAGCGTACCCCGGCGGTGCGCGAGGTACGCCATCGGCACTGGTTCTGGGGCGCGATATTGGAGAACTTGCCGGTCTACAAGGACATCCTGTTTGCCGCCTTCCTGATCAACTCCTTCGCCATTGCGCTGCCCATGTTCACCATGAACGTGTACGACCGGGTGGTGCCCAACAATGCGACCGAGACCATGTGGGTGCTGGCGGTCGGCCTGGGCATCGTGATGGCGGCGGATGTGACCTTGCGGATGATGCGCGGTTACCTGATCGACCGGGCCGGCAGCCGGGTCGACGTCGACCTGTCGGCCCGGATCATGGAGCGGGTGCTGGGCATCCGCATGGAGAGCCGGCCGGTGTCGGCTGGTGCCTTCGCGGCCAACCTGAGATCCTTCGAGACGGTGCGCGATTTCATCGCCTCGGCCACGGTGACCACCCTGATCGACCTGCCGTTTGCCTTCCTGTTCGTGTTTGCCATCGCCTGGATCGATTGGGTGATGATCCTGCCGCTGCTGGCAGGGATGGTGCTGGTGATCGGTTATTCCCTGCTGGTACAGAGCCGCATGCACGAACTGGCCGAGACCACCTACCGGGCCGGGGCCATGCGCAATGCCAACCTGGTGGAGAGCCTGGTCGGGCTGGAAACGATCAAGGCCATCGGCGCCGAGAGCGTCATGCAGCGCAAATGGGAACAGAGCGCCACCTTCCTGGCCCGCACCACCACCCAGTTGCGTCTGCTGGCCGCGACCACGATCAACGGCGCCATGGGGGTGTCCCAACTGGTCTACCTGTCGGTCATCGTGCTGGGCGTATACCGTATCGGCTCCGCCGAACTGACCATGGGCGGCCTGATCGCCTGCTCGATACTGTCATCCCGAACCATGGCGCCGTTCGGCCAGGTGGCCGGCCTGCTGACCCAGTACCACAATGCCGCGACGGCGCTGAAATCGCTCGACCAGATCATGGCCAACGAGGTCGAGCGCCCGGCCGACGCCAACTTCGTCTCGCGCAGCCATTTCGAGGGCGCGATCGAATTCAACGACGTCAGCTTCGCCTACCCCAACGAGGAGAGCGATGCCCTGCGCCATGTCTCGTTCGAGATCAAGCCGGGCGAGCATCTGGCCCTGATCGGCCGGGTCGGTTCCGGCAAGACCACCCTGCAGAAGCTGATTCTTGGCTTATATCGCTCCACGTCGGGCTCCATCCGGGTCGACGGCGTCGATATCCGTCAGCTCGATCCGGCTGAATTGCGCCGCAATATCGGCTACGTACCCCAGGATGCGACCCTGTTCTACGGCACCCTGCGTGACAATATCGTGCTGGCCACACCCGATGTCGACGATGCCGCCTTGCTGACCGCGGCCGACCTGGGCGGCCTGCTCGACATGGTCAACCGGCATCCGCGCGGCTTCGACATGGTGGTCGGAGAGCGTGGCGAATCCTTGTCCGGCGGCCAACGCCAGGGCGTCGCCATCGCCCGCGCAGTGATCACGGCGCCGCCCATCCTGCTGTTCGACGAGCCCACCGGTTCGATGGACTTCAGCAGCGAGGACGAAGTGAAGCAGAAACTGCGCAATTATGCGGTCGGCAAGACCATGATCCTGGTGACCCATCGAACTTCCCTGCTTGACCTTGTCGACCGCATCATCGTGATCGACCACGGCAAGATCATGGCCGACGGTCCCAAGGCCAGCGTCATCGAGGCGCTGAAACACGGCCGCATCGAGAGGGCGAAATGAACGACGAGCAGAAGCCCGACGAACAAAAGCCCAGGGGCTCGCTGCCCGAATCAATCCCGTTGCCAGGCTGGATGGAGCGCCCGCGCAGCGGACTGGACCGGCTACTGTCGCGTTGGATCCCCCGCGACAACAAGCAGGAACTCGACTGGGTCAGCGACGCCGACTGGGCGCGCATCCAGCAGGAACCGCTGCGGGCGCGTTTCATCCTGCGCTGGATCGGCGGCATCCTCTTCATCTTGCTGCTCTGGGCGGGTTTCGCCCAGATCGACGAGATCACCCGGGGGCAGGGGAAGGTGATCCCGTCGCGCCAGTTGCAGGTCATGCAGGCGGTCGATGGCGGCGTGGTGTCGGAAATCAACGTCCGCGAAGGCCAGATCGTCGAGGCCGGCCAGCAGCTGCTGAAAATCGATCCCACCCGGTTTGTCTCGTCGCTGGGGGAAAACCGCTCACAGTATCTGGCGTTTATGGCCAAGGCGGCCCGTTTGCGGGCCATCGCGCAGGGTTCGGGTTTCGTGGTGCCACCTGAGGTGGCCAAGGAGGCTCCGGACCTGGCCGAGCAGGAACGCTCGCTCTATCTGTCGCGCCAGTCCGAACTCGATGCCCAGATCGGCATTGCCCGCCAGCAACTGGCCCAGCGCACCCAGGAGTTGGTCGAAGTCAAATCCCGCCGGGACCAGGCCGCCCAGGCCTATGACCTGACCGCCAGAGAATTGGCAGTGACCAAGCCTTTGGCCGGTTCCGGTGCGGTTTCGGAAGTGGAATTGCTGCGCCTGGAGCGTGATCTGGGGCGTTTCCGGGGCGACCGCGATCAGGCCGCGGCACAGATCACCCGCATCCAGTCCGCCATTGCCGAGGCACAGAGAAAAATCCAGGAGGTCGACCTGAACTTCCGCAACCAAGCCCGCATCGAGCTGGGCGACACCATGGCCAAGATCAACAGTTTGTCTGAAACCAGTTCAGCCCTGTCCGACAGGGTAAAGCACTCCTCGGTCAAATCGCCAGTCCGGGGGACGGTGAAGCGCTTGCTGGTCAATACGGTGGGTGGCGTGGTTCAGCCCGGCGCCGACATCATCGAGATCGTGCCGCTGGAAGACGCCTTGCTGCTGGAGGTCAAGATACTTCCCAGGGACATCGCCTTCCTGAGGCCCGGACTCAAGGCGACGGTACGCTTTACCGCGTATGACTTTTCGATCTACGGCAGTCTCGAAGCGGTGGTCGACCAGATTGGCGCCGACACCATCACGGACGACAAGGGCAATGCCTTCTACGTCGTTCGGGTACACACCCTGAAATCAAGCCTGGGCAAGAACCTGCCCATCATGCCGGGCATGGTCGCCGAGGTCGATATCCTGACCGGCAAGAAGAGCGTGCTTTCATATCTGCTCAAGCCTATTCTGAGAGCACATACCCATGCATTAACAGAGAGGTGATGACTTTGAAACGGCACATTTTCCTGACTCGCCGAGCACGGGAAGTTGAGCGTTGGCGCGAGGCATTTCCCAATGCCGAGATGGTGTCCTATTCCGATGTCGGCACCATCCTGGTGGGTAGTCCGGGCGAGGCCTTGATCTGGCTGCAACTGCCGAATGGCACGAACGCTACGGGAAGTGTTCCGGACGATGGCCTGCGTAGCGCAGCAGGTACTGATGAACGCCGAAAGGATGAGGACACTGCCGAATTGGTCAATTTGGCGATCCACATCGCCCCGGGTTGCGCCGTCGTCGCCTTGAGCAATCAGGTCAGTCAGGAAGAAGGATTGCTCTGCCTGGAGGCCGGCGCATCGGGATACACGAGCGCCTTGTCCAACCCGGCCGTGCTGCGTCAGATCGCCATGGTGGTTGAGAACGGTGGCCTCTGGGTCGGGCCCGAATTGATGGCGCGCCTGCGCACCTCGCTGGCCCACTTGCAGCCGCACCAGGTTCGCATGATCGAAAGCAAGCTGGCTTTGCTGAGCCCACGTGAGCGGGAAGTCGCCCTGGCCGTCGCCGCCGGGGCTGCCAACAAGGAAATCGCCCGGCACATGGGAATTACTGAGCGCACGGTCAAGGCTCATCTATCGGCGATTTTCGAACGTTTGGGCGTACGTGATCGTATGCAGCTGGCGATCCTGGTCAACGGGACCAACTCCTGAGCGTTGATCTGAACTATAAGTGGGCGAGGCCGCAATATTGCGGCTTATTAGCATATCCGCATGTCATAACAAGCTGAAATAACCCTGTACTTCAGTCCAATACTTTTAAATGGTCGGTGGTCCTATAAAGAGTTCACGAAGCATTCCTTCTGAACTGTTTTGTCTAGCAAAGGACACATCATGGCCGCCACACAATCCTCCCAAGCCATTGCCCACGTCGTTTCCGTCAAGGGTGAAGCCTATGCAAAGGCCGCCGACGGATCCATGCGTCTGTTGCATGCCGGTGATCTGATTTATGTTGGAGAAACTCTGGTCACTCCGCAGGGTTCCGAGATTGTGGTGGCGTTCCAGGACGGTCATGAGGCGACCATTCTGGCGGGTGAATCCTTCTATATGGCCCCGGAAGTGGCCCATGACTTCCAGCCCGACCTGAACCAGGCCGCCGTCGGTACGGCAGAAATCGACAAGGTCATCCAGGCCATCAATCAAGGCGGTGATCTAAGCAACATGCTGGAAGAAACCGCGGCGGGTATCGCGGCCGGTGTGGGGGGTGAGAACGGCGGGAACAGTTTTGTGCGGTTGCTGCGTATCTCCGAGGGCGTGACCCCGCTGGAATACCAGTTCACTCCTCCCACTGAAGCGATTATCAACGAGCCGGCGGGGACCGTTGTGGTTCCAGAGGAAGATGGCGTTCCTAGCGGGGCGAATGATGCAACTGTGGTGGATGAGGATGGCAGCCCATTGCTTCCTGGGGCCAATCCTGATGTGGGAGGTGACGCCCCGTCATCGCTTGTTGATTCGCTTGGTTATGACTTTGGTCCCGATGGCCCTGGTTCCTTTATTTGGGACCCCGCAGCGGTTGTCACTAACGGTGGCTTGACCGAGCTGACATCTGGTGGTGCAAAGGTCAACTTCTATTTGGAGAGCGGCGGCAAGGTTGTCGGTAGTACGGCAAATTCAGTGGACGACGTGTCTCCCGAGAACACCGTATTTGTTCTGGAGGTGACAAATATTGCCAACGGTACTTATAACCTCACACTCTTCAAGCCCTTGGATCATGCGCCGGGAGGGGGTGAAAACAGCCTCGATATCCAGTTTGGCTACACCATTGTTGATGGTAACGGCACGCCAGCGGCCGGGACTCTCACGATTACGGTTAATGATGACACCCCAATTATTGATTTGAGTTCAGTAAGAGATGACCAGATCAGCCTGACGACGCAGGATGCGGACACCGACACGGTGCCGAGCGGGACGGGCACGGACACGGCGACGGCGAGCTTTGCGGCGGCGATGTTGGCGGCGGTGACGCCGACCTACGGTGCTGACGGAGCCGGCAGCACGGTGCTGAGCGGCTACGCGCTGACGGTGAAGGCGAGCGATTCCGGGCTGACCAGCCATGGCGACACGATTTACCTGTACGCGCAGACGGACGGCAGCGTGGTGGGTTCGACCGCCTCGACGGCTGGAGAAGTGACTACGGGCAACAGCATCTTTGCGATCAGCGTTTCGAACGCGACGGGTGATGCGGGCACGGTGACCCTGACGCAATACCAACAGATCGATCATCTGCCGGAAGACGCGGACGCCACGAATGACAACGCCTACCTGGCGCTGGCCAATGGCAAAGTGGAACTGAGTGCGACGGCGACGGTGACCGACTTTGACAACGACCAGGTGACCGACACGGTGACGGTGGACCTGGGCGGCAACATTGGCTTTGATGACGACGTGCCGAGCGTGGACGTTGGCGCGGTGACCGAGAGCAGCATCACGGTGACGACGCAGGATGCGGACACCGACACGGTGCCGAGCGGGACGGGCACGGACACGGCGACGGCGAGCTTTGCGGCGGCGATGTTGGCGGCGGTGACGCCGACCTACGGTGCTGACGGAGCCGGCAG
>JBAZLW010000067.1:0-10260 GCA_041650095.1 Hydrogenophilaceae bacterium
CGCCTCGCCGCCGCCCAGGGTCACCGAACCGGTGTCATAGTAGAGATCCTTGCCGTCCGGCCCGCGCAGGATGTGGGCGCCCTTGCCGACCACCTTCATGGGCAGGCCGAGGGCGGAGACGGTGTATAGGTTGGTGACGCTGAGGTTGGACAGGCGCAGCAGGACCTTCTGCCCTGACGTGGCGGTGACCAGGGCATCCACCTTCTGCGACACCTTGCCGCCGTTTTCCGGTGGCGGTACCAAGGGCGCCGGGTTCGCCGTGTCGGGGTAGCCACGCCCGTTCATCATGCTGTAGGTGGCCCTCATTGCCGCGAAGGGCAGGGGCTGCACGGCAACGCTGGCGTCGTGGAAATCGTGGTCGAAGGAACCGAGCTGGATGGCCTTCTCCACGTCGTAGCGGGTGGAGGCGTCGCCGTCGTTGTAGACGTAGCGGTCATTCAGGCTGGCGTTGTTCTGGTGCACGTGGGTGCCCAGCAGGGTGCCATCCGGCAGTTCGTTCTGGGCCGGCGTCACGTAGAGGTTGCCGAGCATGCCCATCTGCATGTGCTCGGTGGCCTCGACGTGGCAGTGGTACATGAAGGTGCCCGGCTCCTGGATGTTGTAGTAGTAGCTGATGCTGGTGCCCTCCTTGATGGAGATGGAGGCCTCCGGCACGCCGTCGAACACCGGTGCGGCGTTGGGGAAGCCGTGGAAGTGCACCGAGTGCGGGTCGGCCAGGTCCGGCCGCATCA
Organism: Hydrogenophilaceae bacterium; assembly: GCA_041650095.1. GTDB lineage: Bacteria > Pseudomonadota > Gammaproteobacteria > Burkholderiales > Thiobacillaceae > Parasulfuritortus. The sequence continues at coordinate 732 of JBAZLW010000067.1, forward strand.
CCATGGAGACGTTGGTCAGGGTGAGGTAGAACTCCTGGCCTTCCTTGACGGCGATGCTGGGGGCCGGGAAGTTGGCCGCCAGCAGACCTTCCGAGACAACCTGAGCGGACGGGATGCCGGTCATGTCGGCAAAGCCGAAGATGTACTGCGGGTAGCCGTCGCCCATCTTGACGAAGCCGTCGCCGCCCGACAGGTGCATGCACTTGGCGTTGGGATGCAGCGGGTCGGGACTGTCGATGATCGCGTCGCCGTCGCTGTCGCCGGGACACTGCACGAACGGTGCGGCCTGGAGGGGCAGGCTGATGCCCCATGCCAAGGCAGTGAGAAGGCTCAGTCGGCTGATCTTGCTAAGTGTTTTCATGATTCACTCTCCTTCTTCCTTTGCCTCTGGCAGACCTTACAGCCGCTCGTCCGCACCCGCGTCGGGGTTGGTGTCGACCGGGTTGGGGCGTATGTCGCCGTCGTAGTCGGGCGTGATCCGGATGCGCGGATCGCCCAGCTGCTCGGCCGGCGAGCCGTCGATGATGTGGTAGTCGCCATACAGGGCACCCTGTGCACCGGTGCTCGGGTCGGTGACCGTGTACTGGGTCAGCGGCCAGAAGCGCACGTCGATGAAGTTGCCACCTTCGTCGAGGGCCGCCGCCGTGGCGAGGCTGGTGGTGAGTTCGGGCATCTGGATGGTCTGGCCCGGATTGCCGTTGTTGTAGTACTCGGCGACGAACTGCGGGTCGGACGTGCCGTTGCTCGCGTCGTAGATGCAGCCGTTGGCGTTCAGCGTGGTCAGGACGCTGTTGTTCGGCGCCAGGCAGGACGGGGCGGCCGTGCCGAGTACCGCGAGGTCCCAGAACACCGCGCCGCTGCCGTCCGGGGCGATCACAGGCATCAGGCCGAAGGTGGAGGGCGAGGTGCCGTAATCGATCTGCCAGTAGAACGAGCGGTTGTGCCAGACGATGTTGTTGCCGAGGCTATCCGGCCGGGAGTAGGCGCCGCGGGTGTTGCGGATCCCGTTCGGGGTGTCGGGGTCGTCGAACACCGCCTTGAGTGCACTGCTGTGGGCACGGGCGACGATACCGGCGGGCTGGGCCGTGGACAGGTTCGGGCTGCCCGCGGCGAAGGCCGCTCCGGCGGTGGCGGTGCTGTCGTTGTTGGCGACGGTGTTGTGGTTGATGAAGACGCGCACGCTGTCCTGCAGGGAGATGCCGCCGCCGGCCAGGCCCGCCATGTTGTCGACCATGATGTTGTTGTAGAGGTTGACGCGGTGCCAGCTGCCCAGTGCTGTCGTGCCGCCGTCGTTGTCGAGGACGTCAGTACCGTTGACGAACTGCAACCGGATGCCACCGCCGTCGCCGGCACCGGCCTGGTTGCCCTGGACCAGGTTGGCCAGCACGTCGACGTCGCCGGCGCCGGAGCTCAGCACGTTCGGCGCGATGGGCGCGGCACCGCCGATGAAGACGCCGCCGCCGTTCACGCCCACGCCCTGGTTGAAGGACTGGTTGAACAGGATGGCGTTGTTGGCGATGGTGCCGTTGTCGCTCAGGCCGAGGTGGCCGATGCCGCCGCCGTCGCCGCCGGCGAAGTTGCCGCAGACGGTGTTTTCACGCACCTGGTAGCCGTTGCTGCCGGTGTAGAGGGAGATGCCGCCGCCCGCACCGTTCAGGGAGCCGTTCTGGCTGATCTGGTTGTGGTGGATGTTGACGTTGGTGTTCTGGCTGTTGGTGTAGCCGGAAGCCGCGGCCTCGTCGAGCAGGACGGCGTGGCCGATGCGGATGCCACCGCCGTAGGTGCCCTGGTTGGAGACGATGCGGTTGTTGCTGACCTGCAGGTTGCGGGCGTAGCCGCTGGCGAAGACGCCGCCACCGTGGTCGGAGCCGGTGATGGTGAAGCCGTCGATGCGGGCCACGCGGCTGGGGCCGAACTCGTTGGCGTTGCCGGCGTTGTTGGCATTGCCGACCACCAGCACGCCGGGGCCTTCCTCGGCGCCGAACAGGACGGGCTCGTTGTCCGGACCGTTGAAGGCAACTTCCTGGCCGGGCAGCAGGCTGAACTGGTTGCCGTTCAGCAGGCTTGCGAGCTTGGTGCGCCAGTTGGCGAGCTTCTCGGCCGGGGCCTTGAGGGCATTGATGGTGGTGGAGTGGGCACCCCAACCCTGCAGGCGCACGGGCTTGTGCATGATCACCAGTTCCTCGTAGATGCCGGGCGGCACCAGGATCAGCGGAGAACCACTGCTGGGGGCGGCGTCGATGGCGGCCTGGATGGAGCCGCCGGGGGGCACGCGGATGACGCTCGCAGCAGAACCGCCGACGTTGAAGGTAAGGCCGGTCTTGGTGGCGACCTGGTTGTCACCGCGGGTGACCATGAGCTGGCCGCTGGGGGTGTTGGCCGGCACCGTGGCGGTGATGGTGTTGGCATCCCAGACCACGTTGGTCAGGGGCGTGGTGCCGATGGTCACGCTGCCCGGGGTGGTGCCGAAGCCGTAGTCGCGCACGATGTTCTTGGGCACGGTCGGGGTGACTCCGCCGTCATAGGCGGGGTTGGGTACTTCCACCGGGCCGGCGGCCTGGATGGTGATGGTACGTCCGGCATCATTGCCAGCCGAAGGAACCCAGGGGCCGTTCTGGCCGCTGGCCCAGGCGATCATCGGCGTGTGGTCAGGATACTCGCAGTCGAGCGGGAACTGGCCGGGGCCGGCGAAGGCCGCGATGGGCAGCACGGGCGTGTCCAGATAGGTGGTCTTGCCCGGCAGGTACTGGAAGGTGTAGCAGAACTGGGTGTACTGGCGGTTGAAGTACGGGTCGATGATGCGCTGCCCGTAGGTCGGCGAACCTGCGCGCTCGTCGACGATCGGGCCGGGCGAGTTCATGCAGGCAGTCAGCATGTTGGGCGACACGCCGGAGGGCATGGGCAGGTTCATGGAGAAGGTGGAGGGCACCAGGGCGTTGAAGGTGCCGTACTGGTCGGAATACACCCGGCTGATCTCGCGGCCGGTCCAGTCGCGGATGGAGATCGGAACGAAGGACGGGGCCTGTTTCTCGCCGAAGGTCGGGGCGTTGGGGTCGAACTCGTTCGCCACGTCGTTGAGGATCATGCCGACGATGTGGGCGGCGGCCGGGACCTCGGTGAACATGAAGAAGTTGACGGCACCGTTCTGACGATCCTGCAGCACGAGCTGCTTGCGGTCGCACAGCGGACGGGGCTGGTTGGCATAGGCGGCGTCGACCATCTGGCCAGGGAAAAGCGTCAGGTAGGGAGGCACGGTGTGCGAGTCACCGACGCATTCGGCCGGCAGCAGTTCGGGGATGACATACTCGTCGCCGAAGTCGACGTTCTTGTCCTGCTCCTTGACGTGCTCGTAGCCGTTCGGCGTGATGGCCTCGACGATGTAGGTGCCGGCAGGGATGTCGTTGAAGGCGAAGCCGCCGTCGAACAGACTTGGCCGCACCTGGTTGAAGTTCCTGAGGCCGTCGTAGCAGTCGGTAGGCTGGCCGTTGGCGATGAATACCTCGCCCTGGCAGCCGCTGGGCAGGTTGTCGTCCCAGCTGTCGGTGGTCACGACCTGGAGGGCGTCGCCCTGGTCGAAGACATTGTTGCCGTTGCGGTCGATATCGCCGTCATCCGCGTTGGGGAAGTTGCCGAACGGCCAGTTGTCGACGTCGGCCAGGGTGTAACTGTTCGGATCGCCGGGAACGCCCAGTGCTGTGCAATCGGGGCGGTCGATGGCCTTGTCGGCGTTGCAGTCCTTGTACAGGTTGACCTGCACGCGCGGGATGCCGGGTTCCCAGTTTTCGGCTGCGGCCAGGCGGGGGTCGTCCTCTGCCCGGGTGGTGGCGTAGGTGACGATGCCGGAGATGCCGCCGTTTTCGCCCGGGGCATAGAGGTGCTTGCCCCATTGCATGACGCTGGTCTGGCCGAGGAAGGCCTGGAAGCCCTCCAGCAGTACCGGTCCGGTCTCGGTGCGGGCCAGGGTGGTGCCGGTCACCGGGTTCGTGAGCGGGTCGCCCACGGCATTGCAGCCGAACACGCCGGCATCGACATCGCCCTGGCTGCAGGTCTGCTCCTGCGGATTGAGCTTGCCGCCATAGGACCAGGGTTCGTTCTCGTCGATGGGGCCGCCCGCATCGACGGTGACGGTGACGCCGGTGGCCTTGAAGCGGAGGTAGTCCACTTCCGCCACCAGCCAGTTGAAGAATGGGAAGACCTCGTCGAAGGGCACGTAGCCGACCAGGTCGGTGGGGAAGGATTGGTAGATGCTGCCGTCCCGGAAGCGCAGGTTGATCGCCTGCTCGGGCATGCCGACCTCGCCTTCGTCACGGAAGCCGTTCTGGTTGCTGTCGTAGAAGACCTCGTTCTCGAGGCGCGCGAACCAGCTGAACACCGGCACTTCCTGCAGGGCGACTTCGGCCGCGCCGGCAGGGACGCTGACGTTATGGGTGGCCATGATGACGTCGAGATACTCGTCCCAGATCACCAGTTGGTAGTCGCCGGGAGGCACGTTGGGGATCTCGAAGCTGCTGTCCTCGTTGCAGGCGCCGGCGAAGAGGGCGCGCCCGCCGGCCGCAGCCAGCTCGTTCAGGCCGATACGGCAGTTGGGGACCGGGTGGCCGTTGTAGAAGGCATACTCCGGCGGCCGCGACATGTGCATGTTGACCACCGTGCCGGTGATGCTGGCGGAACCGTTCAGGGCAGGGTCGCTGAAGTAGGGTACGAAGCCGATGAAGACATGGTGTCCGGGCGGACCGAATTCCTGGAAGTAGGAGGGCTCGTTCGGCTTCACCCAGGCGTCGATGCCTTTCGTGCCTTCGATGGTGTGGGTCTGGTGCCAATTGGAGCCTACCGGCGGCACGATCTGGATGGTGTACTTGCCGGGCGCCAGGTTTTTGATCAACAAGGTGCCGTCCGGGCCGGTCTTGAGGGTGCCGTCGCCGAGCGGGAGGATCGGGTTGCCGGCGGCATCGTATTTCGTGCCGATCGGGTTGCCGAAGGCGTCCTGCTTCACCTTGTCGCCGGACTGGCCGTAGGTGCCGCCGGCTTCGTAGAGCAGGACGGTGAAATCGGCCAGGGCGCCATTCTCCGCTTCCTCGGGCAGATCGGGGGCGCCGTTGATGGGCTGGTTGTCGATGAAGGCGAAGACCGAGATCTGCGCAGTGGGGATCGGTTGCGGGTTCACCGTCACCGTCACCGAGGTCTGGCCCCGCTTCACCGCGGCGCCGTTCATCTGGTAGCCGCTGTTGGGCAGCACCGAGACGAAGTAGCGCTTGTCGGCGTCGAGGGCGATGCTCGGCGTCGCCGAGGTGCCCTTGCCCGCGACCGGCATGTAGCTGGTATGGAAGCTCAGCGACAGATCCCGGCCAGGCTGCGCCGGGGTGAAGTCGACGTCCTTGGTGGCATCCTCCTCCACCAGCCAGCGGAAGGGGACGGCAAGCGGGTTGCCGGCCGGGTCGACCACGTTGATGGTGAGCGTCTGCGCCTGGGCGACGACCTGAGCCATGCCGATGAGCAATGCCAGCAGCATGGACCAGGACGCGAGTAGCGTGGCGGTGAAATTACGGCTCTTTGCGCGAGTTTCCATGACATGTCCCCCTTCGTAGAGGTTTGCGGCCCTGTTAACGGGAGTGATGTTGGTTGGGGCCGTCTTTGAGTGAAGTCTATGAGGGAGCAGGGCTGTGCGCTGTGAGGTGGATGCCCTAAATGCCGTGGGTGGATACCCCATAACGGCCTGCAGGTGCTGGTGCGGCGTGGTAGGGTGGGCGTGACTGGCCGAGCCTGGCGCCATGGCTGCGGAAAGGGGAGCCGGAAGACTCGATGCGGGCCGATGGAGCCGGCCAGGGAGAGGATCTCGCGCCGGAGGCGGCGTTCCTGGCGGCTGTGGCCGCAGCCGTCAGCAACTAGTGGCAGACCGTCGGGAAGGCGTAGTCCACCAGGTCGACGATGTCCCTGCCGACGGAAGCGCTCTTGGAAATGAAATAGTTCGCGCCGGCCTGGAAGGCGGCCTCCCAGTATTCCGGGATGTCATGGCTGGTGAGGACCACGATCACAGAGACGGTATCCTCGGTGCGGATCATGCGGGTGAGCTCCAGGCCGTTGGCATCGGGCAGCTTGATGTCCATGAAGATCAGCTCGGGGGGCTGGGCGGCCAGCTTGGCCAGCGCCTCGGCGCCATCGCCCGCCTCGTCGATGACCATGCAGGGAAACCGCTCGCTCAACAGTTCGCTGAGCGAGTAGCGGAAGCTGGCATTGTCTTCGACGATCAGGGTATGGAACATGGTTGGGCCAGGGATGTTCTTGGTAAAGGATGGGTATGTCCTGAATATATCTATCCGGTTTTTTACGGCTATGGGTAATGCAATGTATTCGGGCGTGGGCTTAGCGCGTATCCGGCAACTGCAGGGTGGCAACAGTGGAATTCGACTGCGCGCCGGGAGGTCGGTTCCGGTGGCTTGCGCTCAGGGCGACGGATAGCCGAAGCCGCGATAGATATCCAGGACCCGGGCGACATAGTTGCGGGTTTCCGGATAGGGCGGGATGCGGCGGCCATGGCGCAGGACGGCGTTCTCGCCGGCGTTGTAGGCCGCCAGGCTGAGTTTCAGGTCGTTGCCGAACTGGAGCATCAGGTCCTTGAGATAGCGGGCGCCGGCGCGGATGTTCTGGCCTGGGTCGTCGATGTCGTCCACCCCGTAGCGTTTCGCCGTGGCGGGCATGAGTTGCATCAGGCCGCGCGCGCCCTTCGGCGATACCGCCTGGGCATTGTGGCCGGATTCTACCGTGATCACGGCATGCAGCAGGGCGGCGTCCATCTCTTGTTGGAGGGCGATTTCTGAGACCAACGGGGCGTAGGGCTTTGCCGCCAGCACGGGCGACTCGGCCACGCTGGCGACGTTGACCGGCGTGGCTTCCCGGGGCGAACTCAGGAGCACGCTCGCACGCTCGTCGGTGATGTGGTTGCTCAGCAGCACGCTGCCGTTTTCGTCGGTGTAGGTGTAGATGTCCGCCCGGCCCGGCGTGCAGAGCGCCAGACCCAGCATCATGGCGATGATGCGGAGCGGCTGGCGGTTTGGCTGGCGCTGGTTCATGGCTGGGCTCACACGACGATGCCTCGGTAGCCGGCACGCACGCGCCGGCCAGGCCATTAGGTCATGGCCGGGCCGGCATGGAAATCAGGCCGATACCCCATCCGGGGCCGGGGAAGCTATGCAGCCGCCGGGCTAGGCGGATGGCGTGGGCGGCTTGCCCAGTCGGACCATCAGCCAGTTCAGCCCCCAGGCGGTGAACCAGACCGCGTAGAAGGAGAACACCACGTCGCTGAGGAAGTGGCCGCCCTGGGCCATGCGCATCAGGCCGAGGCCGGCGCCGAGGCCGATACCGGCGGCCAGCCAGGGGCGCGGCCGGCGGGCGACGAAGGCGAGGGCGAGCAGGCTGAAGCCGATCGAGGCGTCGCCGCAGACGAAGGAACAGTTCTTGGGGCATTGGTCGCTCATCACCCAGGCCGGGGTGAACAGCGCCTTGCCGCCGAATTCCACGGTCTGGGCCGGCCGGGCGCGGCCCCAGTGGTCTTTCAGCACGGCGTTGACCACCAGGCCGGGGCCCAGCAGCAGGACCAGCAGCACGAAGGCCGCCGAACGCCGCCAGCGCGCCAGGCGCTGGACCCAGCGTCCGACCAGGGCGACGAACAATGCCGCCAGCGCCCCCAGCCAGGCCAGGATGCCGATGTAGTCATGAACGAAATCGAACACCGCATTGCCGCGCAGGGCAAAGCCGCGGCCGGCCTGATACAGCGCGCCGCTGGCCAGGCGGTCGAGTTCGGGCCAGGCCAGGAACAGGACGGCGAAGGCCAGCGCCCCGAGCGCCATGAAAGCGGGGCTGGGCAGGGGCTTGTTCATGGTCCGCGATAATCCTTGACCAGCCAGACCCGGTATTCCGGTGCGTGGCCGGGATACAGTTGCAGGCGGATCGGCGGCTGCGGGGTGACCTCGGCGAACCAGTCCGCCAACTCGGCCCCGTGCTTGCCCTGGCTGACCAGCAGGAAGGTGCCGGACGGGGCCGCGCGGATGTCCGCGGTGAGGGCGTAGTGGTTGTCGATGCGACCGTCCGGATTGAGGAAACGCGCGCTGTCGCTGTAGGGGCGGGCGTAATAGCGCATCAGGGCGAACAGCTTGCGGTCGTCGCCGAGCAGTTTCGCCCCCGGCACCGCCTGCAGCCGTTGCACCACTTCCAGGCCGAGTGCGCGGTAACCGGTCACCCGGCCGTAGGGGTCGGTCTTGCGGGTCAACTGGATGCCCAATGCATTGGTGATGTCGTGGGCGTGGTAGATGCCGACCGCGACGACCAGATGCAGCGCGACTGCCGCGATCAGCCAGCGCCGCCGGCCCTGCATGACCCAGACCACTGCGACCAGCGCGGCGGCCGAGGCGTAGGAAAACGCGGCCCAGTTGGCGAAGGCGCGGGAAAGCAGGCTGAGGCCGAGGAAGGCGGCCAGCGGCGCCAGCGTCAGCGCGGCGAGCAGGCGCAGGCGGTCATCGGCGAGCCAGGTCTTCGGCCGGGCGGCCAGGACCAGCAGGCCGGCGAAGGTGAGCGGGCCGAATACCGCGAACTGGGCCAGGAAGAATTCCAGCATGGCGGCCGGGTGGAACAAGGCCCGGTCGAGCTGGGAAATCTCCGCCGTGTGCTCGAAACTGACGAACTGGTGCTGAGCGTTCCAGAGGATATTCGGCAGCACCATCAGAAGCGCCACCAGGGCCGCGCCGTAGGGGCGCGGGTCCAGGAACAGCCGGCGCCGCTCCGGCGAGACGGCCAGGTAGGCCGCCAGGCCGAGGCCGAAGAACACCATGCTGTATTTCGACATCATGCCCAGGCCGACGGCGATGCCGACCAGCAGCCAGTCGCGCCAGCGGCCCGACTCCAGGGCGAAGGTCAGGGCGTACAGCGACAGGGCCCAGAACAGCAGCAGAAAGGCATCGGTGGTGATCAGCCAGGAGCCCAGGGCGACCAGGGGCAGGGTGGCGTAGAGAAGGCCGGACCAGAAGGCCATCGCCCCGGCGCGCGGATCGTTGCGGAACAGCCGGCGCACCAGCAGGAACAAGACGCCCGAAGTGAGCGGGTAGACCAGTGCCGAGGCGGCGCGCACGCCCATCTCGCCGTCTCCGAAAAGCCGGGTGCCGAGCCAGATCGCCCAGGCCACCATGGGCGGCTTCGAGAAATAGCCCCAGTCCGGCGTCAGCGACCAGGTCCAGTACTGGGCCTCGTCGGCGTAGAGTTCGAGGTTGGCGTGGTCGGCGGCGAGCAGGCGCCAGAGGACCAGTGCAACGAGGGCCAGGAGCAGCCAGAGGGCATAATTTGTCATGCCCGCGAAGGCGGGCATCCAGTGTCTTGAATCAGCTGGGTTCCCGCCTGCGCGGGAACGACGGGTAGCGTTCATTTCGTTAACGGTGTCTCGGTTCTCAGCTTCCAACCCGGCAGCAGGTGGAATACCAGTACCAGGATGGCCAGGGCCTGTTCGAACGAGCGCGCCAGCGGGTAGCCGGAGTCATACTGGACC
>JBAZLW010000068.1:0-10166 GCA_041650095.1 Hydrogenophilaceae bacterium
TGCGGGAGAGTTCGCTGCGGATCTCGCCGCGCAATCCGGCCTGATCGGCAGCCTCGTTCAACTGGCCCGCCGTCACCTGCAGTTTCTCGGTGGCCTCGGCCAGTGCCTCCTCGATGCTGGCTTCGGTCGGCCCGGCCGCCCCAGCCGGGGTCAGCAGCGCCTGCAGGCCGGAGGAGTCGTCGCGGCCATTGCGCAGCGCCTCGACGTAGAGGCCCAGGGAGGAGATCGCCTCGGCGATCCAGTTCAGTTCCTCGGCCGCCAGGACGTGATCCGCCGAGGCGATCTGGCCGATCCGTTCGGAGGCCGCCCGCACCAGTTCCGTGGCGACATCCAGCTGCAGCATATTGAGGGCGCCCTGAACCTGCTTCATCAAGCCCGGCAGCATGGGCAGGTTGGCCCGTTCCTGGCGGTTGCGGAAGAATTTGTCGAGGATCTCCTCGATCTGATTCAGGTTGGCCTGGATCTCCCGGGTCACCTGGGTCAGCAGCAGCTTTTCCTGGGCCTGCCGGGCGATCTCGTCCAGCAGCGGCTCACCCGGGAAGGCGGATAGCGCCGCCTCGCCCGACACCGCCGCGCGCAGACGGCCGGCCTGCAGTTCGGCATGACGACCGAAGTCGTGCCCCAGCTGGAAGTAATTCTCGGCGCCGTGCTGCAACAGAAGCAGGGCCGTCGCCATTTCGACTTGCAGCGCCTCGTTCTGGGCCGCCTCGCCAGTGTCGCCTGTATCCGCCACGGCCTGCCGGATCGCCTTGGCGAGTCCGACCAGGGCCGCATCGGCGATCTGCTCGGCCGCCTCGGCGATCTGCTGCGCAGTGAGCCGCAATGAGGGGAGGCTTTCCTTGCGCCCGGCGCACGACTGCAGCCATTGATCCTTGGCCGCGGCCAGGGCATCGCGCAGACGGGCCAGCATGGGCCGCAGGTCGAGGGCCCGTTGCTCGTCCGGACCGCCCGCAACCGGCGGTAGATAGCGGTCCAGTTCGAACAGTTCGCGCACCTCGGCAGCGCGTCCAACCGGCTCGGTATCGTGGAGCAGGCCGTACAGCACGTCGCGGAACAGACTCTCGGCCAACTGGCGCGAACCTTCCGCCAACCGGCGCAGCTGCAGGTCGAGTCGGCCGAACAGGCGCTTGGTCCAGGGATCCGGTTCCGAGCCATGCCGGCGTATCGCCTCCAGCATGCCGCCGACGGCCCACCAGAAGGTATATTGCGCCGGCCCCGGCGCCAGCGGTTCGACTTCCCGGACCGCCTCTGCCATGTGTGCCAGAGCGGACTGGACATCCTTGTTTTGCAGGTATTGCAGCAGGCCTTTCTGGTATTTCGAGCGCGCCGTGCGCAGCGCCCGGGCCAGGCCGGCGGCGTCCATCTGCGGCTCGGCAGCCGGGCGCCGGGCCCGCAGGCCGACATCGGGGAAGAACAGTTCGCTCGGTGGCGGCGCTTCGGCGCCGCGGCAGACCTGGATCGCCGTGTAGGTCGGCATCAAGGCCAGTTCGGCGTTGGCCGCGCCGGCCATGAGGCCGTCCAGATAGGCCTGCAAGGACCGGATCGCCTGGATGACCTGGTCGGCCACGCCGCGCTGGCGCAACTCGGCCTTGGCCTGCATCTCGGCCAGCAACTCCTCGACGGCGTTGTTGATCTGGTAGACCCCCTGCAGTCCGACGATCTGGAGGGCGCCGGAGACCTGGTGCAGATAAGTCACCGCCTCCTTGAGCGGGATCAGGTCCTCGCCGTTCCAGGCCGTCAGGGCCGCCGCCGCCGCGTTGCAGGCCACGTCGATCTCACCCTTGACCCAGGTCAGGGGGCCGATGTCGAAATCATTCAGGCTGTTCACGTTCACGGGGTCCCCTACAGGGTGAAGCCAGCCACCGACACGCGCAGCTCATCGGCCAGCACGGTGAGCTGGCCGACCGATTCGGCACTCTTGCTGGCGCCGTCGGACGCCTGCCGGGTCTGCTCGAGTATCTGCTGCATGTTGTCGGCGATCCGGGAGGCGATGTCGACCTGCTCCCGGGTGGCGTCGGAGATGCTCTGGATCAGGCGGGCCAGTTCCTCCGACACCGATTCGATGTCCTGCAGGGCGTGGCCGGCGTTGTCGGACAGCGCCGCCCCCTCCACCACGCCGCGGGTACTGCCTTCCATGGCATTGATGGTGTCCTGGGTGTCGGTCTGGATGGTCTTGACGATGGCGCCGATGCGCCGGGTCGCCTGGCCGGAGCGCTCGGCCAGCCGCTGCACCTCTTCCGCCACCACCGAGAAGCCGCGCCCGGCCTCGCCGGCCGCGGCGGCCTGGATGGCGGCATTGAGGGCCAGCACGTTGGTCTGCTCGGTGATGTCGGAGATCAGTTCGACGATCTCGCCGATCTCCTGGGACGATTCGCCCAGTCGCTTGATCCGCTTCGAGGTCTCCTGGATCTGGTCGCGGATGGTATTCATGCCGGCGATGGCGGCACGCACCGAATCGCCACCCTTCCTGGCGAAGTCGAGCGACTGTTCGGCCACGCGAGCGGAATCGGCGGCGTTCCGGGCCACCCGGTTGACCGATTCGGACATGACCTGGACCGAGCTGGTGGTCTGGCCGATTTCGTCGGCCTGCCGTTCCGCACTGGACAGCATCTGTTCCGACAGCTGCCTGGCGTCGTCGGTGGCCTGGGTCACCTCCACGGCGGCGCGGTTGACGTTCTCGACCAGGGTGCGCAATTCCTCGATGGCGAAGTTCACCGAGTCGGCGATGGCGCCGGTGATGTCCTCGGTCACGGTGGCGCGCACGGTCAGGTTGCCTTCGGCCAGATCGCCCATCTCGTTGAGCAGGCGCAGGATGGCCTCCTGGTTGCGGCGGTTTTCCCGGGCTGCCGTTTCCTGCTCGCGGGCCGCCTGTTCGGCCCGTTGCCGCGACTCCGCGACGTTGGCCAGGGCAAGCGTGACCAGGCTGGCCAGGGCCGTCAGGCCCAGCAACACGGACAGGACCAGGTAGATCCAGCTGGCATCGCTCTTGTAGCTGTCGGTCAGCTTGCCGGTCATGGTCAACAACTGTTCGCTCTCGTCGAACAGTTCGCGCGCGGCGCGCTTGGCCTCGACCAGTTTCGGCATGTTCTTGAGGATCAGGTTGACCTGGCCATCGAAGACAGTGAAGACCTCTTTCAGTTCGAGCAGCTTGGCCTTTGCCGCCGGGTCGCCCACCGCGGCGATGCCCAGTTCAGCATCGCCGTTCAGCATGCCTTTAAGGACGTCGCCGAAGGTCTTCGCATCTTGGCCGAGCTGATAGGCCACTTCCGGGTTGATGACGTCGCTCGACACCAGTGCGTTGGCGTTCTTGGCCATGCGCTGGGTCCACAGCGCCTGCTGGTGCGCGTAGGAGAGCGATCTTCCGCCGCCGGACAGCATGGCGATGGCCTGCTCGGTCAGGTCGAGCAGTTCGTTGTTGCGCACGTTGATCTGCCTGATCGACTGGCCCAGGGCGATCAGCGCATCCTGCTGGCCCAGCAGGGTATCAATGTCCTTGCGGGAGACATCCCAACGCTTCTTGAGGCTGACCAGTTCGCCTTGCGCGGACCACAGACCGGTGTCCGCCGTCAATGTCTCCAGGCCACTCGCGAAGGCCTGCTGGCTTTCCTTCAACTGGGCGAAGGCGGCCTTGTTGCCGAGCACCGCCTGCTGCGCGGTCTTCGTATAACGCTGGGACAGCATCTGCAGGTTGCTGGAGGTCTCGATGCGCCCGCTGCGATGCCCCACCTGCACCACATAGAGCAGGATGAACACCACCGTCAGCAGCACGGACACGACCATGGCCAGGACCAGGGTCTGGTAGCGCTGCTCGGCCGACAAGCCCTTCAGCAGCGGAATCCGCCCCAGGTCCGGGTTCATGAAGCCTTCCCACCAACCACCCAACGAGGGCGCCACGTTCACACGCGGTTTTTTCATTTTGTCTCCGTCTCCATTAGGCCGCCACCTGCAGGAAGCGGGGCTCGGCCAGCAGGTTTTCCAGGGCGATTTCGGTCCATTCGATGCCCTCGCCGTCGACGAACCGGGCCAGTTGCCAGGGCTCATGGTCATCGGCGAGCGGCAACGGGGTCATGCCGGCAATATTACGCAATCCGAGGGCCTGGTCGATGCGAAACGCCGCATGGGCGCCAAAACGGGCATTGGCCAGCAACAGGCGTATCTCATCCGGCGTCCCGGCCGGTGCAACGCCCAGATAGGCGGCCAGATCGGTACAGCCGTAGATGGCGCCGCGCACCGAGGCGACGCCGATAAACCAGGGCCGGGTCCAGGGCGCCCGCGCCAGCCGGGTCACCGTCACCACCTCGCCGACCTGATCGAGTGCCGTCAACCAATGCCGATCGCCGGCGACGAAGCCGAGCTTCGCGGTCGCGCCGTCCTGACTGGCGGCGCCTTTAAGGCGTTCGGCCAGGCGGGTCTGGAATTCACGCAGGTTGAGTTGTTCTTCCATGAGTTCAGGTTCTCAGTCGAAGTTCTGTATTTTTTCCAGCAGGTCGTTGGCCGCGATCGGCTTCACCAGATAGGCCACCGCACCCTGCCGCATACCCCAGACTCGATCGGTTTCCTGCCCCTTCGAGGTGCAAATGATCACCGGGATGGCCTTGGTCGCCTCGTCACGCGACAACATGCGGGTGACCTGAAAACCGTTGATGCCGGGCATCACCACATCCATCAGGATCAGGTCCGGAAGCATGGCCTTGGCCTTGGCGATGCCCTCGTCGCCATTCTCCGCCGTCTCGGTATCGAAACCGTGCTTGCGCAGGATATCGACAAGGTAAAACCGCTCGGTCGGCGAGTCGTCCACCACCAGCACTTTCTTGATCGACATTCCCTGCACTCCTAGCTGCTTGCCTCGGCCCCACCGTGGTGGCGATTCACCGCAGACAGCAGGGCATCCTTGGAAAAGGGTTTGGTCAGGTACTCGTCCGAGCCGACCAGACGCCCGCGCGCCCGGTCGAACAGACCGTCCTTGGAAGACAGCATGATGACCGGGGTATCGCGGTAGCGGTTGTTCTTCTTGATCAATGCGCAGGTCTGGTAGCCATCCAGTCGGGGCATCATGATATCGACGAAGATGACATCGGGGTTATGGTCGGCGATCTTGGCCAGGGCATCGAAGCCGTCATCAGCCAGGATGACCTCACAGCCAGCCTGCTGCAGGAATATTTCAGCGCTGCGACGGATGGTGTTGCTATCGTCGATCACCATCACCCGTGTGCCGTGCAGATCCATATCGTTAACCTCCACGCTCGACCGGATAGCCGGCCGCCTTCCAGGCCGGCAAGCCGGTCCGGTACCAGTAAACCTTCTTGAAACCGCGCTTCACCATATAGCGGGCGGCCTTGTAGCTGTACCAGCATTCGGCGCCATTGCACTGGAAGATCATCGGGGCATTCTTGTCCTGGGGCAGCCTGGCCAGGTCGAACCGGTCCACCGAGTCGTCGTAGTCCGACTCCTTGGGGCTGTTCAACTGGTAGGGTACATGTTTGGCGCCGGGGATATGACCTTCGCGGTAATGGCTGTCCGGCCGCACATCGAACAGCGGGGTGCCCTGGGCCATCATCTTCTTCACCTGTTCGGCGGTGACGATGGCCGCACCCGGCAGCACCTCGGGGGTGTAGAAACCACGCGTGGAGACCCTATCGAAATCGGCGCTGTCAGCGGGGTCGAAGGCACCCATGCCGCGCTTCGCCAGCCGGGCCACCATGTCGGCGTCCAGCCTGACAAAGGCCTGGCCAACCTTGTCGCGCAGGGCCTCGTCCAGTTTGCCGCTAACCGCCACCCCGGCCAGCGGCACCGGATCGTAGGACTTCACGACCATCGAGCCAGAATGCCTGGCCAACCAGTCCCTGGCGGAGCCTTCCCGCATCGCCGCGATCTCGGCCTGGCCGATATCCATAGCATAGAGTACGGCGCCATAGCGGTTGACATAGCTGACCTGGCCGAAATAACCGGCCACGGACAGGCCCAGTGCATTGAGTTCACCCTTGACCGTGTAGCTGACCAGGGACTCCGGATGTGGCAGCACCACACGCCGCCCTTTGGCCTGTTCGAAGGTACGGATGCCGCTGGCCTGGCTGGCCACCAGCACGACCCGCACCTCCGCCTCGGTGCGGGCGACCGGCAGATAGCCCTGGCGCATGGCCAGCCCAACGATCTGGGAGGGCGCCAGCAGGATGTCGTAGGTGCCTTGCCTGACCTGCTCGCCCACGCGCTCGGCGTTCTGGGTCATCTCCAGACGCACCGGCTGGCCGACCGCCTTGCCGATCCGGCTGGCCAGATCGCTGAAAACACTCTGGGTGGCCACATGATCGCGATCCTGGTCATAATCCAGGGTCACATTCATGACCAGACCCGCCCACACAGGTTGTGCAAGGCCGAGCCATACTGCCCCCAACAGCGGCAACCAACGCTTCAACATCGTCGTTCCTCCGACCTGCCATGCAGTACGAGGTCACCTCGTACCATGCCTGCCTGTGGGATAATTACTCATACCGATTTGTACCATAAGCCTCACGCCATGTCTCCACAACTCCCCACCGTCCTGAGCTTTGCCGCCACCGACCCGACCGGGGGCGCCGGCTTGCAGGCCGACCTGCTGACCATCGTCAGCCTCGGCTGCCATCCATTGACCGTGGTCACCGCGGTCACCGTACAGGACACGGTCGGCGTCGAGGACTTCCTGCCCCTCGATGCTGCCTGGATTGTCGACCAGGCCCGCGGCGTCCTCGAGGACGTGCCGGTGGCGGCATTCAAGGTCGGCATGCTGGGCAGCGTGGAGGCGGTGGCGGCAATCGCCGAGATCGTCTCCGACTATCCGGACATCCCGCTCATACTTGACCCGGTGCTCGCCTCCGGCCGCGGCGACGAGTTGGCCAACGAGGACCTGATCGCCGCCATGCAGGACCTGCTGCTGCCGCAGACCACCCTGATCACGCCGAACAGCATGGAGGCACGCCGCCTGGCCGAGGACGAAACCGACGAGGACGACCTCGACCTGGACGAATGTGCCGCGCGCCTGATCGACCTCGGCTGCGAGTACGTGCTGATCACCGGCTCGCACGAGCAGACCGCCAATGTGGTCAACACCCTGTATGGCCTGGAGGGGGTGATCCAATCCCTGGAGTGGGATCGCCTGCCTGGTGGCTATCACGGCTCCGGCTGCACTTTGGCCTCCGCCGTTGCCGCCTTCCTGGCCCAGGGACTGAGCATCACCGACGCGGTGAAATCGGCCCAGGAATACACCTACGAGGCATTGCGCACCGGCTACCGCATCGGCATGGGCCAGCACATCCCCGACCGCCTGTTCTGGGCCCGCGACGAGGCCGATGAAACTTAACGGGCTGTACGCCATCACCCCCGACTGGGCGGACACGGCGCGACTGATCACGGTGACCGAGGCCGTCCTGAAGGGCGGCTGCCGCCTGCTGCAATACCGCAACAAGACCGCCTCCGCCTGCCACCGCGACGAGCAGGCCGTCGCCCTGCGCGGCCTGACCCGCCGCTACGAGGCCTTGCTGATCGTCAATGACGACATCGACCTGGCCCTGACCAGCGAGGCTGACGGCGTCCACCTGGGCGGCGAGGACGGCGACCTCGCCGAAGCTCGCAGACGCCTCGGACCGGACCGGATCCTCGGCGCCTCCTGCTACCAGAACCTGGACCTGGCGGCAGCCGCGGTACATGCCGGGGCCAACTATATCGCCTTCGGCAGCTTCTTCCCGTCGCCCACCAAGCCGCTGGCGAAACGCGCCGATCGCGCCCTGGTCGCGGCGGCGAAAACCCGCTTCAACCTGCCCGTCTGCGCCATCGGCGGCATCACCCCGGACAACGCCACCGGCCTGATCGAGGCCGGCGCCGACCTGCTGGCGGTGATCAGTGCCGTATACAATAACGCCGATCCGGAACGCGCCAGCCGCGACTTCATGCAACTTTTCGAGAACCGCTGTCCATGACCTCCCGCAACGACCAACTATTCGAGCAATCCCAGAAATTCATCCCCGGCGGCGTCAACTCGCCGGTGCGCGCCTTCCGCTCGGTCGGCGGCACGCCGCGCTTCTTCGCCAAGGGCGCGGGATCGCGGGTCTGGGATGCCGACGGCAAGTCCTACCTCGACTACGTCGGCTCCTGGGGGCCGCTGATCCTCGGCCACGCCGACCCCGACTCGGTGCGCGCGGTGCAGGAGGCCGCCGCGCTCGGCTTGTCGTTCGGTGCGCCGACCGCGCGGGAACTGGAGATGGCCGAGTTCCTCACCGGCTGGCTGCCCGGTTTCGAAAAGGTGCGCCTGGTCTCGTCCGGCACCGAGGCGACCATGAGCGCCATCCGCCTGGCCCGCGGCCACACCGGCCGCGACCTGATGATCAAGTTCGAGGGCTGCTACCATGGCCATGCCGACAGCCTGCTGGTGAAGGCCGGCTCCGGCTTGCTCACCTTCGGCTCGCCCAGCTCGGCCGGGGTGCCCGCCGACACCTCCAAGCACACCCTGGTGCTCGACTACAACGACATCGATCAGGTCAACCGGGTGTTCGCCGAGCGCGGCGGCGAGATCGCCTGTGTCATCGTCGAACCGGTGGCCGGCAACATGAACCTGATCAAGCCTGTTCCCGGCTTCCTCGAAGCCTTGCGCGAGAACTGCACCCGGCACGGCGCGGTGCTGATCCTGGACGAGGTGATGACCGGCTTCCGGGTCGGCCCCAAGTGTGCGCAAGGGCTCTATGGCATCGTCCCCGACCTGACCACGCTGGGCAAGGTGATCGGCGGTGGCATGCCGGTCGGCGCCTTCGGCGGCAAGGCCGAGATCATGGACAAGCTTGCCCCGACCGGCCCGGTCTACCAGGCCGGCACCTTGTCCGGCAACCCGGTCGCCGTCGCCGCCGGCCTGGTCACCCTGAAGAAGGTCGCCGCACCCGGCTTCTTCGAGGCCCTCAGCGCCAAGACCCAGCGCCTGGTCGACGGCCTCGTCGCCGCCGCGAAGGAGGCTGGCGTGACCTTCTCGGCCCAATCCGTGGGCGGCATGTTCGGCCTCTATTTCAGCGCCAAGTGCCCGACCTCCTATGCCGAGGTGATGGCCTGCGACAAGGAGGCCTTCAACCGCTTCTTCCACCTGATGCTGCTGGAAGGCATCTACCTCGCCCCGTCCGCCTTCGAGGCCGGCTTCGTCTCGGCCGCCCATAGCGAGGCCGACATCGACGCCACCATCGCCGCCGCCGCCAAGGCCTTCGCCAAGCTGGCGCCATGAACGAGGAACTGAGCCCGGAGGACCAGCTCCGGCTCAACGTACTGCTCGCCCAGGACCTCAAGGCGATCCGCCTGGACGAGTCAAATATGGTCCTGCATGCCCTGCTCGACGGCGGTGAAGAGGCCTCGATGCCACTGCACCCGAACTGCAGGACCGACAAGTACCTGCGTCTGGTCCGGGAAGCCCTGTCCGGCCATGCCCTGGGCTCGCCGGGCGGCTACCCGATCTACCTGTCGCGCTGGACCCGGCACGGCCAGATGGAGAGCAGCAACCTGAGCCAGTTGCTGCTGATCGGCGAGCCCGAAGCGGTGGTGGCCGTGGTGCACTCCCCGGCGCTGACCGACCAACTGGCCGGATACGCCTGGTGGGCCATGCCGACCATCGAGCACGCCCGCCTGATGCTGATGCGCGAGGCAGTGGCCAGGGGCCGCATGGGCTCCGTGCTGACCGATTTCCTGGTCGAACACCTGCCGTTCCTGCAGGAGGAGCACCTGGCCATCATGGACACGGTGGCGGTGCTGCTTTACTCGGGCACACTGACGCCCGCGCAGCGCGAAACCATCTGGAAACGCGGCAAGCGGCAGAACAGTTACTACGTCGCCTTTCTGGAGATGTGCCCGAACGACCTGCCGGGCGAGCCGGGGCAGGCCTTCGTGGAGGCCTGCATCGAGATCCTGTCGCGGCCGGAAACCCAGGAGGTGGTCAGCCGCACCCTGGATGCCATCGGCCATTATTTTTCGGCCGACTCCGGTGCCAGTCAGACGCACCCTGAGGTACGGCACCGCCTCGCTGCCGTGAGCGCCGCCCTGGCCAATCCGGTCTTTACTCGCAGCACGGCCATCGGTTCGCTGATGCGGCGCAAGCTGGAACCGATCACCGAGCCCATCCTGACCAATCTGCGGCTGCTGACATAACGGCGGCAAAAAAAAGCACG
>JBAZLW010000069.1:0-10112 GCA_041650095.1 Hydrogenophilaceae bacterium
AAGAAGACGGAGGATGAACTCAAGCACATGGCGCATTACGATGCGCTGACCGACCTGCCCAATCGTACCTTGATGAGCATACAGCTCGACATGGCCCTGGAAAGGGCCGCGCGACGTTCAAACAAACTGGCGGTATTTGCGCTCGACCTGGATGGCTTCAAGGCGGTCAACGACAGCTTGGGCCACCACGCCGGCGACCTGTTGCTCCAGAAGATCGCCGCCCGCCTGAAAGCCACTCTGCGCGGCGAGGACGTCGTCGCCCGAATGGGGGGCGATGAATTCGCCATGATCATCGAGAATCCGCCCAGCGCCATCCATATCGGCCATCTGGCCGAAAAGATCATCGCCGCAGTCGGCAAACCTCTGGATCTGCACGGCAGCCGCGCGCATGTCACTGCCAGCATCGGCATTGCCCTTTTTCCCCAGGACGGCAAGGACGCCACCGTTCTGCTCAAGACCGCAGATACCGCCATGTATGCCAGCAAGCAGGCCGGCCGCAACACCTACCGTTACCACGATGACGAGATGGCCAAGGCCACCAGTCTACGCATGGACATGGAACAAGGCCTGCGCCAGGCGCTGGAAAACGACCAGCTCGAATTGTGCTACCAGCCCCAGGTGAATATCCGCACTGGGCAGGTACTGGGCGTCGAGGCTTTGGTGCGCTGGAACCACCCGGAACAGGGCCCCATCTACCCCACCGAGTTCAATTCGGTGGCCGAGGAAGCCGGATTGATCCTTCCGCTCGGCGAATGGTCGCTCCGTCTGGCCTGTAGCCAAGTCCAATCCTGGGTACAGGAACAGCTTTTCACGGGCAGCGTATCGATCAACGTGTCTGGCCAGCAGCTTGAACAGGGTGACTTTTTGGGCACGGTCAAGCGCGTATTGGCAGAAACCGGCATCGACCCAAAACGACTGGCGTTCGAGATCTCGGAAGGCATCCTGCTGCGCAATGCCAAGCGCACCATGGCGGAGCTGGGGCAACTGCGCACCTTGGGCGTCAACCTGATCATCGCTGACTTTGGCGTCGGCCATTCATCGCTCAACTACCTGAAATACCTGGGCGCACAGGGGATCAAGATAGACCAACGTTTCATACTCGGCCTGCCCGGAGACCAGAACGATGCTGCCATCGCCAAGGCCATCATTGCCATGGGGCACAGCCTGGGTTGCGACTTGATTGCCGAAGGCGTCGAAACAGAGGCCCAGCAGGCCTTCCTGGCCGGCCAGGGATGCCTGCTGGCGCAGGGCTTCCTGTATTCAAAACCGATTACGGCCGATGAATTCAGGAACTGGCTCCGGGAACGGCGATTGCACTCAGCTCCCGACGTCCCCGGCACCGACATCCTGCCCTTTGGCAGGCATATTACCGATAGCGAAGGCGACGAGACCGGCGAAAGCCGGCAAGAGGGTGCGCCGGGTCAGCCACGCAGGTGGCATTAATACAGAATGTCGGCCGAAAACCGATCGACGAACACTATCCATAATCATATGGATATTCGCGGCAGGACCACCAGCCAAATGCCAACTTGGGACATCCACGCACTGGCTGATTCGCCTTGTTGGCCTGCCCATACCTTCATCGGACCAAGGAACTCAGGGTGACCCTCAGACTAATCTGGCTACCCATTTCGCTGTGGCTATTCGTCACCATCTGCGGGGGCTATGCCCTGCATCAGGAACGCCTGGCCGCGATTGCGAGCCTGATCAGGCAGACCGAGGCCGGGCTGCACAGTGAACTGCGTCAGATCGGCTCGGCAATATGGGGCAGCGTTCCGACAGCGGATGATGGCCGTCGATTCAGCCAATTGGACATACCCCCCGACGCGACCAAGACAGGTTACTACCTGATCGATCGGCAACACGCCGTGATCGCTGCCAACCGCCCGGAATCGCTAGGGAAGGATGTCCAGACACTATTCAGTGCCCAGGTTCTTGCAGCCGTCAGCCAAGCTGTCGCAGGCAATGGCAGCGTCGTCAGCCAGACGGCGCACGGCCTGATCGGGATCAGGCCATATCGTGGCGCCGCAAAGGCGCGCCAAGGCACCATCCTGCTGATACAACGCGACCTGTCAGCAGAGTACGTCCAGTTATCGAATGCCTTCCAGAATGCGGTTTTCAACTTCGCAGTTATGAGCCTGACAGGCATTGCGCTGCTGTTTTTGCTTTCGACGCTACGGATCAATCGGCAACTCGGGGTTATCAGCAAGACCATCACAAGATTTGCCGATGGCGACGGTTCCGCCCGAACCGCCCTGACCGGACATGATTCCATCGCCCGGCTGGGTCGGGTATTCGACAGAATGGCGACCCGGATCGGACAAGAGCGGTCCAATCTCGCCGAGAGCGAAGAACGGCTGAAATTCGCCTTGCACGGCAGCAATGCCGGGATATGGGACTGGCTCATCGAGAGCGGGCACACCTATTACTCACCGCGCTGGAAAAGCCTGCTCGGATACGATGAACACGAGTTGCTGGCCCATTCGGAAGAATGGCTCAAGCGCGTTCACCCCGACGACCTGCCCCAGGTGATGGCACTCCTCAATGCCCACATGACCGGCGCCACTGCCTTCTTCGAAAGCGAACACCGCTTGCGCCGCAAGGATGATGACTACATCTGGGTGCTCGAGCGCGGTGTCGCACTCCGGGATGAGGATGGCAAGCCCTATCGCATGGTAGGCGCCCTGACCGACATCTCTGCGCGCAAGGAAATCGAATCGGCCTTGCAGCGAAGCGAAGAGGCCTATCGTTCCGTGGTGAATGCCGTCACCCAGGTGATCTTTCGCAGCGACGCCACGGGCAAGCTGACCTTCCTGAATCCTGCCTGGACAGACCTCACCGGCATTGCTGTCAATGACGGTCTGTCGCGCGTCTTGACCAACTTCGTGGTGCCCGAAGACCGCGACCGTGCCCGCCAGGTCATCGCCGCCGCCAATCGGGGCGGCAAGGAAATCATAACCTGCGAACTCAGGCTGATCACCCGCAATGGCGGAACCCGCTGGTTCAATCTGCACGCCCGCTCGCTTCAGGATGGCCGCGATGCGCCCGGCATCGCCGGCCTGCTGACCGATATCGACGCGCTGAAAAAGGCCCAGGATGCCCTGACTCAAAGCAACAAGGAGCGCAACACCATTCTGGATCTCAGCCCTGACGGCTACGTATTCATCGACCGCGATCGACGGGTGGTCTACGTCAACCCGGCCTTCCTGGCCATGACCGGCGTTGCCAGCAACCGGATCATCGGCAAAGGACTGAACGAGCTGGAAGCACTCATTCAATCCTTGTGCGACCCAGCCAAGCCACAGCCGGAGTTCGCCTCCGCCATGGATGATGCGGAATATCTGCTCCATCTGAACAACCCCGCAAAGTCGATCCTGAAATGGCTGATCCGCCATATCCGCGACCGGCAAGGGAGGTTACAGGCCGGGGTCATATTCTTCCGGGACGTGACGGCTCAAGTCGAAATCGACCGCATGAAGAGCGAGTTCCTGTCCACGGCTGCGCACGAATTGCGTACTCCCATGGCCAGCATCTACGGTTTCGCGGAACTACTGCTGGCGCGCGACTTCGATGCCGCCACCCAGCGCGACCTGCTCCAGCGCATCCATCGCCAGACCAGGAATCTGACCAACCTGGTCAACGAATTGCTGGACCTGGCCCGGATCGAGGCCCGGGGAAGCAAAAGCTTCAAGTTCAAGGATCAGGAACTGGCGCCGGTCGTGTTGAACACCCTTGCCACTTTTTACGTTCCACACGAGACGCATTCACTCGACGTCGATCTGCCCGGCAACCTGGCCATGGTCAACATCGATGCCGACAAGTTCCACCAGGCCCTGATAAATGTATTAGGCAACGCCCTGAAATACTCGCCGGACGGGGGCGTCATTCTGGTCCGGTCAACCGAGCGCAACGAGGCAGACCAAAAACAGATCGGCATCGTCATCGAGGATCAGGGCATCGGCATGACCCCCGAGCAGATGGGCCACATGTTCGACCGTTTCTATCGTGCCGACACCTCCGGCGCCATCCCGGGCACCGGGCTGGGGATGTGCCTGGTCAAGGAAATCATGGGGTTTTTCGGCGGTCAGGTCACCGTAAGCAGCGAAATCGGCCAAGGGACCGAAGTCACCCTGTGGCTACCCATAGTCAGCCCAACCTCTGTGGCAGGGTAATTCCAGGTCCCGTACACAATCGATTGCACAAGAAATGACCAATAAGCGAATATTGCTGGTCGACGACCAGGAGGACATCCGTTTGCTGCTGCAACTCACCTTGGCGCCACTGGGTTGCGATCTGCATACGGCGACGAACGGCAACGAGGCCATCCAGTTGGCCAGAAAGTTGCGACCGGATGTCGTGGTCCTCGACGTCATGATGCCCGGGGGCATGGACGGCTATCAGGTCTGCAAGATGCTGCGCTCCGATCCGGACACCGCACACGCCTATATCATCCTGTTGAGCGCACGGGGACAACAACGCGATATCGACCAAGGCAAACAGGTCGGGGCCGACTATTACATGCTTAAACCCTTCAGCCCGATCGAATTGGGCGACCTGATCAACCAAGCCAAGCCGCAGCAATAGTTCATATTATTTATATTAATGATATTCAAGCCATAGATCGTATCGGCTTGGCTCATTGCGCACATCCAATCGTGGCCCGAAAGGAGCTTGCGAGACCATCTTCGACGTCGGATGTAGCCGTACCGGAGGCTTGAAGACCATGGCGCCAACGGGAAAGGCATCAGGATACGGAATGACCGTCCGGAAACAAACACAAGTGCCAACAGGACACGGTTCAATACGGTAACCCGACCCCGTTGTGCCTGACGTTGACAGGAGTTAGGTAAAGTTGGGCCCGCTGCAATGGACACCGCTCGATCCCCGAAGGGAATAACAATCGAGTCTCAATTCACTGACTTCCAGCCAATGCACGAGCACAACAGATCAATTATGCGGCATATTGTCGCAGCCGATAGACGCCGATCTTTGTCCATCAAGCCATTCGTCGGCACAATCTGCCCCTCCATCAAAAAAACACTCGACGTTGTGCAGTTTGGTTGCTTTAATAGCATCCGTTGTAAAATATGACATCAGTAGCAGAAATGCTAGATTCGGTAGCGTTATAGGGTGTCACTACATGCCAAGGGCTCTAGCGCGGGCTGATTGAGTGACAGGGATGCAAAATTTTTTAAGATATAAGGGGCTTGAGATGATAAAGACCATTTTGCAGTTCATCCGCGACGAAGAAGGCGCCACCGCCATCGAATACGGCCTGATCGCCGCCTTGATCGCCGTTGCCATCATCACCGTGGTGACCGGCATCGGTAACCAGTTGATCGTGAAATTCGGTGAGATTTTAACTGCGCTGGGCGGCGGCGCCGGCGGCTAACCACTCAACGAATCAAGCCAGACACGCCGCAGCAGGCCGGGGTGTTTACCTTCCTTGTCCTGATTGCCTGGGCGGCGTGGCTGGCAGTCTACGATTGGCGCCGGCGGCGGTTACCGAACTGGCTGCTGGTCGTGGGCGTGGTGGTTGGCTTGATGCACGGCATGGCAGCTGGCGCCATGCCTTATGGTGTGCGTCTGTCCGATAGTGCTGGAACGGCCGTACTGGCCTTGGTTGCGTTCTGGCCGGCTTACCGGATGGGCTGGATGGGGGCTGGGGATGTCAAATTGTGTGCGGTATTGGGCTGGCTGGCTGGCGTCAAGGGCCTGATGGTCGTGTTGCTTTCCGGCAGCATCCTGGTCGGGTTGTTCGGACTGGCCATTTTGGTTCCGCCCATCGCCGAACACCTGTCCAGCACCAATCTGGATCAGCGACTCAGGCATCGCATACCTTACGGAACCGGCATGGCTTTGGCCTTCATCGGCTGGACCATGACCCGGATGTACCCTGGTCTGTCGCCTTTGTGAGGGTAGTCACCGAGATGGATACTGGCAGATTGAAATTCCGGCACGACTCGGCCCACCGCCAGCGCGGCGCGGCAGCCGTCGAATTTGCCCTGGTCTTCGTCCTGTTTTTCATGGTGATGTACGGCGCCATCGCCTATGGCGTCGTGTTCGCGATCAAGCACTCGATGACCCAGGCCGCCAGCGAGGGCGCGCGCGCCGCGCTTCAGGACGTCGGCGACATCGCCGCCCGAGAGGCACTGGCACAAACCACCGCCGCGAACGCCCTCAGTTGGCTGGGCGCGAATGCGCCAATACCGATCGTCAGCATCGACTGTACGCCCACCACGCCAGCCTTCACCTGCCTCAAGGTGGCCATTACTTACGACTACGCGGCCAATCCCATCATCCCCCCCATACCCGGCCTGGGTATCGTACTGCCTGCCAACCTGAATGCGCAGGCCATCGTGCAAATCTAATAACCGGCCACAACCCATCATAAAGGACTCGATATCGTGGGAAAAACACAAAAAATCGTCGGACTGATCCTGGTGCTGCTGGCATTGAGCCTGGCCGGCTATGCCTGGGTGTTGAGTTCCCGCATGGCCGCAGAACAAAAGGCGGCCCAGCCGAAGATGCAGCCGGTGGTCGTGGCACTGGCGAGAATACCGGCAGACAGCGTGATCAAGCCGGAAATGGTGAAGGTAGCGATGTTTCCAACCCGCCCAGACGGCGCCTATGCCGATGTGGACGCCGTGACCGGCAAGATCGCCTCCACCGACATCGCCTCCGGCGAGCCGATACTCCAGGAACGACTGGGTGGTGGCCTGCGGGCCATGCTGCAACACATCGATCCCAATGAGCGCGCGGTTGCGATACGTGTAGACGAAGTGATCGGCGTCGGCAACAAACTGATTCCGGGTGATCTGGTGGATGTCTTCTTCACCTTGCGCCGGAACGGCACGGAAATCTCCGAAACCCAGTCGCGGCTGCTGCTGGAGAGGCTGCCGGTACTGGCCTTCGGCAGCAAGGACGTGGGCGGGACAGGTGCCAAGCCAGGCGGCGAAGGCGGGACTTCGACACGGACGGCAGCAGAGGTTCCGAAAACAGCGGTGCTGGCCGTCAAGATCACCGACATCGACAAGTTGGTCCTGGCCGCAGACAGCGGGCGGTTGCTGCTGGCCCTGCGTCCGCACGAACAGCCTCAGAACGAAGAGACGGCAACCGCCTTGACGCCGGCGAGCACGCCGGCGGCGGCCCCCGCCAAAGGCCAGGCCGCGCAACCCGCCGCCACGACCGTCGTGGCCAGCGCCCCAGCGCCATTGACGCTCAAACAACTGATCGCCATGACCGGCCAGACGCCTGCCAGGACTGGCGCCGGCAAGCGCCCACGCAGCAGTTCCGGTGCGACGGTTATCGTGATGCATGGCCTGAAGGAGAAAACCGTGCGTGTAGCGGCAACCAGCGGGGCCCGGCCATGAAATCCAATGCAACTACCCGAAACGACAAGGGCTGGCTGATGAATATGCACAAAGTGAAACAATGGCTGGTTGGCGCCTCAACCGTGAATGCCTGGCGGGTCGCCCTTCTTTCCACCCTCCTGATCCCTTTCGGCCCCCTGCCTGTCCACGCGGAATCACCCACCCAGGTGTTCGAGGTCGAAGCCGGCAGCCAGCGCACGATCAAGCTGGAAAAGGCCGCACAACGGGTCGCCGTGGGCGATGGCGAGGTGGCCGAGGTCAAGGTGCTCGACAAGCAGGAATTGCTCTTGCAAGGCATCAAGCCGGGCACCACCAGTCTGCTGGTCTGGACCAATAAGGGCGCGACACCCCTGAGCTACCGGATCGAGGTCAACAAGGCCGCGGCAAGCGCCATGTTGGATACGTTCCCGGATCTGCACCTCAAGATCTCCAACGATTTGCTCATCCTGGAGGGCACCTCTCCGAATATGGAACAGCACGAGGTCGCCAAGGAAGTCGCCTTGCATGCCGACGCCGTTGGCAAGGGCCCGCTGCTCGATGCCACGAAACTGCCTTACAGTGGCGAAGTACAGATCGACGTGCGAGTGGTCGAACTCAGTCGCTCGGTGCTCAAGGAAGCCGGGCTCAACCTATTCTCGACCACATCGGGCTTCACCTTCGGCTCCTTTGCCCCCAGCAGCCTGAACAAAGTGACCCTGAATACCGGATCCGGCGCCCGGATCGAAGCCGAGGCCACCCTGCCGGTACCCCAGGCACTCAGCTTGGTAATGGGTGCCTCGTCGGAGGGACTGGTCGGGGTATTGAGTATGCTGGAAGGCAATGGCTTCGTCAGGACCCTGGCACAACCGTCCCTGCTCGCCCAGAGCGGACAGACCGCCAGTTTCCTGGCTGGCGGCGAATTCCCCGTGCCGGTGCCGCAGGCACTGGGGCAGACCACGATCCAGTACAAGCCTTACGGCATCCGGCTCGACGTCTCGCCGACCGTACTGGCCGAGAACCGGATCGCCTTGAAGATCGCGCCCGAGGTCAGCGATCTCGACTTTGACAACGCCATCACCATCAGCGGCGTTTCCGTCCCCAGCCTGACCACCCGGCGGGCCGACACCAG
The DNA here is from genome assembly GCA_041650095.1 of Hydrogenophilaceae bacterium. Taxonomy (GTDB): domain Bacteria; phylum Pseudomonadota; class Gammaproteobacteria; order Burkholderiales; family Thiobacillaceae; genus Parasulfuritortus. The sequence continues at coordinate 8,482 of JBAZLW010000069.1, forward strand.
CATCGAGCTGGGCAACGGCGAAAGCTATGTCATCGGCGGCCTGGTCAGCCAGAAGGTGGTCAAGAGCCTGGACAAGATCCCGGGCCTGGGCGACATCCCCATCCTGGGGGCGTTCTTCAAGCACGCCAGCCTGTCCCGCGACGACAAGGAACTGCTGATCATTGTCACCCCGAGGCTGGTCCGGCCGCTGGCCGCAAACAGCCCGATCGGCCCCCTGCCCGGAGCGGAACTGGCGGATTACAACCCGAGCCTGTGGCAGATGCTGATGCTATCCGACCACGGCGAAGCGGCCCGCTTCACCGGCCTTTCAAAATAGGACGCGCCAGGATCATGGTTGAAAAACGATTTATCGTCGTCACAGACAACGAAACCCGGTTCAACGAACTGAGCGATGCCTTGAAAGGCATCGGCACCGCCGTCTGGTTGCACTGGAATACCGATCTGCTGTCCCAGCTCGTCGGTTCCCTGGGTACCGACATCGTCTTCATCGACTTTATCGGCGATAACGCCGAAAAGGCGGCCGAGCTTACCCGTAGCCTGCTGATGGTCTATCCGCGGCTATGGGTGGTCGGATTCTCGCATCGGGCCGACAGCGCATTGATCCTGGAAGCCATGCGCGCGGGGGCGCGTGACTTCATCGAGCTGCAATCGCCGATGGATTCGCTGCGCACGGTCAAGACCATTTTGGAGCAGTCACCCGCACTGCCGGCGCAGTCCACCGGCAAACTGGTCACCCTGCTGGGCGCCCGGCCCGGTGTGGGCACCACCACGGCGGCCATGCACCTGGCACTGCTGCTGAAGCAGGAATACCTGCCGGAGCAACCGGTGCTGCTGCTCGATTTCGGTTACCCGTCGGGCGATGCCGCGCTGTACCTGGATACCAAGGTCGCCTTCAATTTCTGCGATGCCGTACGCAGCCTGCGCCGTTTCGACCAGGCCTTGCTGAACACCGCGTTCGCCCACCACAAGAGCGGGCTGGCCATCATGTCGCTGCCGCAAAACCTGGCCGATCTGCGCGACATCACGCCGACCGACACCATGACCATGCTCAGCCTGCTGAAATCCTATTTCAAGGTGGTCGTGGTCGATCTGGGTGGCTTCGCCGGTCTGGATCTGCTGCTCTATACCCTGGGCATCTCGGACCATGTCAAACTAGTCTGCGAGCAGAGTCTCCCGTCGGTCTTTTCCGCGCGCCAGATGCTCATGAGTCTGCGGGAAAGGGGTTACGACACCGATCGCATCGGCATGTTGACCGGCAAGCACGACAGCCGCATCGACATGACCCCCGCGCAGATCGCCGAGAATTTGCAGATACGCCTGGACGGCAGCCTGCCTCAGCGAACCGAGAAGATGATCGCCTGCGCCAATATCGGCAAACCCTTGCTGGAAGTGGCGCCGAACGATCCCTATCTGAACGTGCTGCGCGCCATCGCGACTACCCTGACCGGCGAAACAGGGGTCAGAAATCCGGCGCAGCACGCTTCGGTCTTACGCAAGATGTTCAGTTAAGCTCGCAGGGGAACAGGCATGGATTTCGATTTCGCGCTGGGTCAGGATCCGAACAGCGTATTTCACCAGTCCGATGAATTCCAGGACATCAAGGCCATGATGCATGGCCGCCTGGTCGATCG
>JBAZLW010000070.1:0-10028 GCA_041650095.1 Hydrogenophilaceae bacterium
CGACAGGCTGACCCTGCGGGTGCATAGCGGCAAGGGACTCTATGTCCGTACCCTGGCCGAGGACATCGGCGCCGTGCTGTCTTGCGGTGCCCACCTCTCTGCCTTGCGCCGGGAGGCGGTGGGGCCATTCGCCATCGCCGATGCGATGACCCTGGCGGAACTGGAGGCCATCGACCCCGGTGAGCGGGACCGCGAGCTGTTGCCGCCCGACTGCCTGATCGATGGCCTGCCCCGGCTGGACCTGGATATCGAGTCGACCTGGCAGATCTGCCATGGCCAGTCGATCTGGCGTTCCGGCCTGAGGGTGGGCGACCTGATGCGGCTGTACGCCCCGGATGGCCGCTTTCTCGGCGTCGCCGAGGTGGACCTGGAGGGCAAGGCCGCGCCGAAAAGGCTGCTGGCCAATTAAGGCACCGCCATGAATTTGCTTGAGAAAATCCCCGTTGGGCGAGTAAAATCAGCCCTTTTCTAAATTCGTTTCAGATCGGAGTAGTTTGAAATGGCAATCGAAACCGCGCAAAAAGCGCAAATCGTCAAGGAATACCAACGCGCCGCTGCCGACACCGGCTCCCCGGAAGTCCAGGTCGCCCTGCTGACCGCCCGCATCAATGACCTGACCGGCCACTTCAAGGTCAACAGCAAGGATCACCATTCCCGTCGCGGTCTGCTCAAGATGGTCAGCCGTCGTCGTCGTCTGCTGGACTACTTGAAGTCCCGCAATCTGGACGCCTACCGTCAGCTGATCGACCGTCTCGGCCTGCGTAAGTAATACCGAATCAATAGCGAGGTTTAAGCGTGAATCCTGTCAAGAAGACATTTCAATACGGTCGCCACCAGGTGACCCTGGAAACCGGGGAAATTGCCCGTCAGGCCGGTGGCGCCGTGTTGGTCAATATGGACGACACCGTCGTGCTGGTGGCCGTTACGGCGAAGAGCGAAGTCAAGCCCGGGCAGGACTTTTTCCCGCTGACCGTCGACTACATGGAGAAGACCTACGCCGCGGGCCGCATCCCTGGCGGCTTCTTCAAGCGTGAGGGCAAGCCCTCCGAGAAGGAAACGCTGACCTCGCGCCTGATCGACCGGCCGATCCGGCCGCTGTTCCCGGATGGTTTCTTCAACGAGATCCAGATCGTCGCCACGGTGATCTCGCAGAACCCCGAGGTGGATGCCGACATCCCCGCCCTGATCGGCGCCTCCGCCGCGCTGATGCTGTCCGGCGTGCCGTTCAACGGCCCGATCGGCGCTGCCCGGGTCGGCTACATCGGTGGCCAGTACATCCTCAACCCGACCAAGACCGAACTGACGACCTCCGATCTGAACCTGGTCGTGGCGGGTACCGAGGATGCCGTGCTGATGGTGGAGTCCGAGGCCAATGTCCTGGCCGAGGACGTCATGCTGGGCGCCGTGGTCTACGGCCACGACCAGATGAAGGCCGCCATCGACGCCATCAACGACCTCGCCGACGAAGCCGGCAAGGACGCCTGGGACTGGGCCGCGCCCGAGACCCAGACCGCGCTGCTCGACCAGATGAACGCCCTCTGCGGCGCCGATCTGTCCAACGCCTACTCGATCAAGCAGAAGCAGGCCCGCACCACGGCCGTGGATGAAATCCGTGCCCGCGTGTTTGCCGAGATGATCAAGGAAGACATGGACACCACCCAGGTCAACGTGGTCAAGGACCTGTTCCATGCCCTCGAGGCCAAGGTGGTGCGCGGCCGCATCCTGGCCGGCGAGCCGCGCATCGACGGTCGCGATACCCGCACCGTGCGTCCGATCACCATCCGCACCGGCGTCCTGCCGCGCACCCACGGTTCCGCCCTGTTCACCCGCGGCGAGACCCAGGCCCTGGTGGTCGCCACCCTGGGCACCGGCCGCGACGAGCAGACCATCGACGCGCTGGAAGGCTCCTATTCCGACCGCTTCATGCTGCACTACAACATGCCTCCCTACGCCACCGGCGAAACGGGCCGGGTCGGCACCCCGAAGCGGCGCGAGATCGGCCACGGCCGTCTGGCCAAGCGGGCCCTGCTGGCCTGCCTGCCGTCCAAGGAGGAATTCGGCTACACCGTCCGCGTGGTGTCCGAGATCACCGAATCGAACGGTTCCAGCTCGATGGCCTCCGTCTGCGGCGGCTCCCTGGCCCTGATGGACGCCGGCGTACCGATGAAGAGCCACGTCGCCGGCATCGCCATGGGTCTGATCAAGGAAGGTAACCGCTTCGCCGTGCTGACCGACATCCTGGGCGACGAGGATCATCTCGGCGACATGGACTTCAAGGTGGCCGGCACCACCGAGGGCGTCACTGCCCTGCAGATGGACATCAAGATCGAGGGGATCACCAAGGAAATCATGCAGGTGGCGCTGACCCAGGCTCGCGAGGCCCGTCTGCATATCCTTGGCATCATGAACTCCGCCGAGGCGCAGCCGCACGAGATGAGCCAGTACGCCCCGCGCATCGTCACCATCAAGATCAACCCCGAGAAGATCCGCGACGTGATCGGCAAGGGCGGCGCCACCATCCGCGCGCTGACCGAGGAAACCGGCACCCAGATCGACATCGAGGAAGACGGCACCGTCAAGATCGCCTGCACCAGCCCCGAGGCCGGCGCCGCCGCCAAGAAGCGGATCGAGGATCTGACCGCCGAGGTGGAAGTAGGCCGCGTCTACGACGGCACCGTGCTGAAGATTCTCGACTTCGGTGCGATCGTCAATGTGCTGCCCGGCAAGGACGGCCTGCTGCATATCTCCCAGATCGCCCACGAGCGCGTCAACGCCGTTGCCGACCATCTGAAGGAAGGCCAGGCGGTCAAGGTCAAGGTGCTGGAGACCGACGACAAGGGGCGCATGCGTCTGTCGATCAAGGCCCTGCTCGACCATCCGGCCCCGGCCCACGCCCCCGCCGTTGAAGCGCCGACCGAGTGATCGGCCGGCAGTAGACGTAAAAAAAGCGGCCTGGCCGCTTTTTTTACGCCCGGGCTTCGCTGCCGAACAGGTCGACGATGCCCTGCCACCAGCGGCGCCGGTTTTGCGGCACATGATGGCTGGGATCCAGGTCGGACGGCGGCATCCGGCTCATCACCCAGCCCGGCAGGATCTTGTGTTTGCTCGAACCGCACGAGGTGCCCAGGTGGTTGGGGTCGTAGATCTTGATCAGGCTGGGCTGGTCGAGGTCGTCGGCATAGACGATGCCGCAGTAGTCCTCGTCATGCTCCTTGTGCAGCAGCAGGTCGAGTTCGCGCACGAAGGTGGCGACGTGCTCGCTATCGGCCGGCTGTTCGGGTCTTTCCTCGCCCAGGGCGTAGAGGTACCAGCCGGCGCCGGCATCCAGTCTTTGCCAGAAGGCGGTCAGTTGATCCCAGGTCAACAGGCTGAACAGGGTGCCGTCGAACAGGGTGTCGAAATCCGGGTTTTGCACTGGGAGCATGGGACAGGTCTTGCGCGAAAGGCAGAGTCGGGTATTTTACTTGTTGATTTTGAATTGAAAACCCCAATGCAAGAGAGGAATTGAGATGTTGAAAGCCCTGTTGTTCGATGTCGACGGCACCCTGGCCGATACCGAGCGCGATGGCCACCGCCCCGCCTTCAATGCCGCATTCAAGGAATACGGCCTCGATTGGGACTGGGATGTCGAGCTGTACGGCAAGCTGCTGGCCGTGACCGGCGGCAAGGAGCGCATGCGCTACTACGTCGAGCATTTCAATGCCGATTACGTCAAGCCGGCCGATTTCGACGACCTGGTGCTGGAATTGCACCAGGCCAAGACCCGCCATTACACCCGCATGTTGGCCGAAGGTGGCATCCCGCTGCGGCCGGGTGTCAGGCGCCTGCTCGATGAGGCGCGCGCTGCTGGCCTGATCCTTGGTGTCGTCACCACCACTACGCCGGACAACGTCACCGCGCTGTTAAGGCACAGCCTGGCCGAGGACGGCCCGGACTGGTTCGCGGTGATCGCCGCCGGCGACATCGTTCCGGCCAAGAAACCGGCACCGGACATCTACATTTGGGCGCTCGATAAACTGGGTCTTGGCCCGGAATCGTGCCTGGCCTTCGAAGATTCCCGGAACGGCATCCGTTCTTCGCTGGGCGCTGGCCTGAAGACCGTGGTGACGGTGAACGACTACACGCGGGCTGATGATTTCAGCGGTGCCGTGGCGGTGCTGACCGACCTGGGCGAGCCGGGGGCGCCCTATCGCCGGCTCGATCGCGAGGAGGCCGGCGTGGTCGACCTGGAGCGGCTGCAGGCCTGGTATCAGGGCTGACGCGCGTTCGCCGCTTCCAGGGTGTTCTGGAGCAGGGTCGCCACCGTCATCGGGCCGACCCCGCCCGGCACCGGGGTGATCCAGCCGGCGCGTTCCTTTGCGCCCTCGAAATCGACGTCGCCGACCACACGGCCGTCGGGCAGGCGGTTGATGCCGACATCGATCACCAGGGCGCCCTCGCGGATCAATTTTCCCCGGATCATCTCCGGGCGGCCCACCGCCGCCACCAGCACCTCGGCGCGGCCGACATGGGCGGCCAGGTCGCGGGTGGCGCTGTGGCATACCGTCACCGTGCAGCCGGCCATCAGGAGTTCCAGCGCCATCGGCCGGCCGACGATGTTGGAGGCGCCGACGATCACCGCCTCCTTGCCCTTCAGTTCCTCGTTGGTGGTGGCCAGGAGGCGCATCACGCCGTAGGGTGTGCACGGGCGCAGGGTGGGGCGCTTCTGGGCCAGGCGGCCCAGGTTGTAGGGGTGGAAGCCGTCGACGTCCTTGGCCGGGGCGATGTGGTCGATCACCGCGTTGGCGTCGATGTGGTCCGGCAGGGGCAGTTGCACCAGGATGCCGTCGACGTCGTCGTCGACGTTGAGCCTGTCGATCAGGGCCAGCAGTTCGGCCTGGGTGGTCGCGGCCGGCAGGTTGTGGGCGAGGTCGCGCACGCCGGCGATCTCGCAGGAGCGGCGCTTGTTGCGCACGTAGAGCGCGGAGGCTGGGTTGTCGCCGACCAGGATCACGGCGAGGCCGGGTGCCGGCTTGCCGGCTGCGACGCGGGCATCGACTTCGCCACGGATATTGAGCAGGAGGGCGTCGGCGATGGCTTTGCCATCTATGATGCGGGCGGTCATGGTTGCGGTTGGCCTTTTTGACGATATGGAAATTTTAGCCGAGCCGCTTGCTTGGGTGACATTGATTTTTATAAAGCCGGCGGGTATAGTCCGCTCCCTTCGGGGTGTAGCGCAGCCCGGTAGCGCGCCTGCTTTGGGAGCAGGATGTCGGAGGTTCGAATCCTCTCACCCCGACCAGCGTTATCGGTCAATGTGTTGCATGCTTGCCCACGGGATCACTGCCCGTAGCTCAACTGGATAGAGCACCAGCCTTCTAAGCTGGGGGTTACAGGTTCGATCCCTGTCGGGCAGGCCAAAAGGTTTCAGTGGCGGCGGTAGCTCAATGGTAGAGTCCCAGATTGTGATTCTGGTTGTTGTGGGTTCGAGTCCCATCCGTCGCCCCATCTCATTTCCAATGGTGTGTATGCAGGAGTGCCCTAGTGCGGGGCCGTGCCGGCCTGGCCGGCGCATGCAAATGGTTTAGGGACCTGTGCGTCCCGTTGAGCGGGATCGCCGGCTCGCGTATAATCCCCTGTCATATTTCAAACATGATTGTCAGCGGGATGGGCGCGAGTCTGTCCCGCTTGTCATGTCTACAGCAGGAGTTATCTTGGCTTCCTTCGCGTCCGCGATACTCACGCTCGCCGATGGCTCGGTCTTCCGCGGCTATTCGATAGGCGCCGATGGCATCGGTGTCGGCGAGGTGGTGTTCAATACCTCCATGACCGGCTATCAGGAGATCCTCACCGATCCGTCCTATTGCCGGCAGATAGTTACCCTGACCTACCCGCATATCGGCAACGTCGGCACCAACCCCGAGGACGCCGAATCGGAGAGAGTCCATGCCTCCGGCCTGATCATCCGTGATCTGCCGCTGCAGGCGAGCAATTTCCGCATGACCCAGACCCTGCCCGACTACCTCAGGCAGCAGGGCGTGGTCGCCATCGCCGGCATCGACACCCGCCGCCTGACCCGGTTGCTGCGCGAGAAGGGCGCCCAGAACGGCTGCATCATGGCTGGCCACATCGACGAGGCAGAGGCACTGCGCCAGGCCCAGGGCTGCCCGAGCATGGCCGGCCAGGATCTGGCCAAGGTGGTGACCTGCGCCGGGTCCCATGCCTGGGAAGAGGGCGAGTGGACCCTGGGCCAGGGCTTTGCCCAGCCGGCCGAGCGGCCGTACCACGTGGTCGCCTACGATTTCGGGGTCAAGCGCAACATACTGCGCATGCTGACCAGCCGCGGTTGCCGCGTCACCGTGGTGCCGGCCCAGACCCCGGCCGCCGAGGTGCTGGCCATGAATCCGGACGGGGTGTTCCTGTCCAACGGCCCGGGTGATCCGGAGCCCTGCGACTACGCCATCACGGCGATCCAGGAGATCCTCGCCGCCCGGGTGCCGACCTACGGCATCTGCCTCGGCCACCAGTTGCTCGGCCTGGCCTCCGGCGCCCGCACCGTGAAGATGAAGTTCGGCCACCATGGCGGCAACCATCCGGTCCAGGACCTCGACAGCAAGCGCGTCGTGATCACCAGCCAGAACCATGGTTTCGCAGTTGATGCGGCCACCCTGCCGGCCAACCTGAGGCCGACCCATGCCTCTCTGTTCGACGGCAGCCTGCAGGGCATCGCCCGCACCGACTGCCCGGCCTTCAGTTTCCAGGGCCACCCCGAGGCGAGCCCCGGACCCCATGACGTCGGTTATCTGTTCGACCGCTTCGTCGGCATGATGCGGGAGCACAAGAATGCCTAAACGTACAGATATCAACAGCATTCTCATCATTGGCGCCGGCCCGATCATCATCGGCCAGGCCTGCGAGTTCGACTATTCCGGCGCCCAGGCCTGCAAGGCCCTGCGCGAAGAAGGTTTCCGAGTCATCCTGGTGAACTCCAACCCGGCCACCATCATGACCGATCCGGAGATGGCCGATGCGACCTACATCGAGCCGATCAACTGGCAGACCCTCGAGAAGATCATCGAGAAGGAGCGCCCGGATGCCGTGCTGCCGACCATGGGCGGCCAGACTGCGCTCAACTGCGCCCTCGACCTGGCCCGGCACGGCGTGCTGGAAAAGTACGGCTGCGAACTGATCGGCGCCAAGAAAGAGGCCATCGACATGGCCGAGGACCGCCAGCTGTTCAAGGAGGCGATGACCCGCATCGGCCTCGGTTCGGCCCGCTCCGGCATCGCCCACTCGATGGAAGAGGCGATCCAGGTCCAGGCCGGCCTCGGCTTCCCGGTCATCATCCGGCCGTCCTTCACCATGGGCGGCACCGGCGGCGGCATCGCCTACAACATGGGCGAGTTCGTCGAGATCTGCGACCGCGGCCTGGAGGCCAGCCCGACCAAGGAACTCTTGATCGAGGAATCGCTGATCGGCTGGAAGGAATACGAGATGGAAGTGGTCCGCGACTCGGCGGACAACTGCATCATCGTCTGCTCGATCGAGAACCTCGACCCCATGGGCGTGCACACCGGCGACTCGATCACCGTCGCCCCGGCCCAGACCCTGACCGACAAGGAATATCAGATCCTGCGCAACGCCTCGATCGCCGTGCTGCGCGAGATCGGCGTCGATACCGGCGGTTCCAACGTGCAGTTCTCGATCAATCCCGAGGACGGTCGCATGATCGTCATCGAGATGAATCCGCGCGTGTCGCGCTCGTCCGCCCTGGCCTCCAAGGCGACCGGTTTCCCGATCGCCAAGGTGGCCGCCAAGCTGGCGGTCGGCTACACCCTGGACGAGTTGAAGAACGAGATCACCGGCGGCGCCACCCCGGCCTCGTTCGAACCGTCGATCGACTACGTGGTCACCAAGATCCCGCGCTTCGCGTTCGAGAAATTCCCCCAGGCCAACGACCGCCTGACCACCCAGATGAAGTCGGTGGGCGAGGTGATGGCCATCGGCCGGACCCAGATGGAATCGCTGCAGAAGGCCCTGCGTGGCCTGGAGACCGGGGTCGACGGCCTGGACGAGAAGTCCACCGACAAGAGCGAGATCGTCAGCGAGATGGGCAACCCGGGCGCCGAGCGGCTGTTCTATGTCGCCGACGCCTTCCGGATCGGCATGACCCAGGAAGAAGTGTTCCGGATTTGCAAGATCGACCCCTGGTTCCTGGCCCAGATCGAGGACATCGTGCGCCAGGAGAACGCGTTGCGCGGCCGCGACCTGGCCAGCCTGTCGAAGGATGAGTTGCTCACCCTCAAGCGCAACGGCTTCTCCGACCGCCGGCTGGCCAACCTGCTCGACACGGACCAGCACATGGTGCGCGCGCGCCGCTGGGAACTGGCCATCCACCCGGTCTACAAGCGGGTCGACACCTGCGCCGCCGAGTTCGCCACCGCCACCGCCTACCTGTATTCCACCTACGAGGAGGAATGTGAGGCCATGCCCACCGACCGCAAGAAGATCATGGTCCTGGGCGGCGGCCCGAACCGGATCGGCCAGGGCATCGAGTTCGACTACTGCTGCGTCCATGCCGCCCAGGCCTGCCGGGAAGACGGCTACGAGACCATCATGGTCAACTGCAACCCGGAGACCGTGTCGACCGACTACGACACCTCCGACCGCCTCTACTTCGAGCCGCTGACCCTGGAAGACGTGCTCGAGATCGTCCGCATCGAGAAGCCGGTCGGCGTCATCGTCCAGTACGGCGGCCAAACCCCGCTCAAGCTGGCGCGCGACCTGGAGAAGAACGGCGTGCCCATCATCGGCACCACGCCGGACATGATCGACGCCGCCGAGGACCGCGAACGGTTCCAGAAGATGCTGCACGGCCTCGGCCTCCTGCAGCCGCCCAACCGCACCGCGCGCACCGAGCCGGATGCCATCCGCCTGGCCCAGGAGATCGGCTATCCGCTGGTGGTCCGCCCCTCCTACGTGCTGGGCGGCCGGGCCATGGAGATCGTCCACGAGGAGGCCGACCTGCAGCGCTACATGCGCGAGGCGGTCAAGGTCTCCAACGACTCCCCGGTGCTGCTCGACCGCTTCCTCAACGACGCCATCGAGATCGACGTCGACGCCCTGTCGGACGGCACCGACGTGCTGATCGGCGGCATCATGGAACACATCGAGCAGGCCGGCGTGCACTCCGGCGACTCCGCCTGTTCGCTGCCGCCCTACAGCCTGTCGGCCCGCCTGCAGGACGAGTTGCGCCGGCAGACCGTGGCCATGGCCCGCGCCCTCAACGTGGTCGGCCTGATGAACGTGCAGTTCGCCATCAAGGGCAACGACGTCTACGTCCTGGAAGTGAACCCGCGTGCCTCGCGCACCGTGCCCTTCGTCTCCAAGGCCACCGGCCGGCCGCTGGCCAAGATCGCCGCCCGTTGCATGACCGGGCGATCGCTGAAGGACCAGGGCGCCGTGCGCGAAGTCATCCCGCCCTATTACTCGGTCAAGGAAGCGGTGTTCCCGTTCCGCAAGTTCCCCGGCGTCGACCCCATCCTGGGCCCGGAGATGAAGTCCACCGGCGAGGTCATGGGGGTGGCCGAACGCTTCGGCGAAGCCTTCCTCAAGGCTCAGTACGCCGCCAGCGTCAGCCTGCCGAAGAAGGGCAGCGCCTTCATCTCGGTGCGCGACAATGAACACCCGGACGTGGTTCAGATCGCCCGCCACCTCAACGACCTCGGCTTCAAGGTGCTCGCCACCAAGGGCACGGCGGCCAGCATCGCGGCCGCCGGGCTACCGGTGACCCGGGTCAACAAGGTGGCGGAAGGGCGCCCGCACATCGTCGACATGATCAAGAACCAGGAGGTTCAGCTCATCGTCAACGTGGTCGAGGACAAGCGCGCGATCAAGGACTCCTCCTCGATCCGCACCGCCGCGCTGGCCCAGAACGTGCCCTACTACACCACCCTGGCCGGCGCCGAGGCGGCCTGCCTGGGCATGAAGGACCGGGGCGACATCACCGTTTACGATTTACAGAGCCTGCACAAGCGTTTGAGCTGAGC
>JBAZLW010000071.1:0-10001 GCA_041650095.1 Hydrogenophilaceae bacterium
ATACCCACTTCTGGCTCATTGTGCCCCTCCTTGGTTATTGGTCTCCGAAATTGGCCCACCAGAGCAGGCCCATCACCGTCTTGCCCTCGTTGATGCGGCCGTCCTTCACCATCTGCAGGGCTTCTGCAAATGGCACCCGCAGTATTTCCAGGAATTCGTCATGGTCGAGGTTGTCGCCTTCGTGCTTGAGGCCGCGCGCCAGGAAGAAGACCAGGCGCTCGTCGGAATAGCCGATGCAGGGATACTGGGTGTTGATGTAGCGCCACTCTGCGGCGACATAACCGGTCTCTTCCAGCAGTTCGCGCTGGGCACAGGCCAGTTCGGTCTCGTCGGGGTCGAACTTGCCGGCCGGCAGTTCCAGGAAGTCGCGCCGCAATGGATAGCGGTGCTGACGTTCGAGCAGGATGTCGCCATTGTCGAATATCGGCAGGATCACCGCCGCGCCCGGATGGACCAGGTACTCGCGGGTGGATTCCTTGCCGTTGGGCAGGCGCACCCGGTCCAGTTTGGCGTGCAAAAGGCGACCTTGGTAGACGGTGATGGAATCGAGGGTGTGTTCGGTGAGGTCGGCGGCCATCATTAAGCTGACGTAAATCAAAATAACAGTATAGCCGCGGCTGACGGCGGCCCGGCTCTGGCGTTAGGATGTGACCTTCGCCTGCGCGCCGGCCCGGGGGAGGGCCGGCCCAGGTTTTTGAACCGCCAAGGAGACGACGAATGCCCGATACCAAGATCCTGCTGGAAGAAAGCGAAATCCCCACTCACTGGTACAACGTGGTGGCGGACATGCCGAACAAGCCGGCGCCGCCTCTGGGGCCGGACGGCAACCCGGTCGGTCCGGACAAGATGCTGGCCATCTTTCCCATGTCCCTCCTCGAGCAGGAGATGTCGGGCGAGCGCTGGATTCCCATTCCCGATGAGGTGCGCGAGGCTTACCGCATGTGGCGTCCCAGCCCGCTCTACCGCGCCCACCGGCTGGAAAAGATGCTGGGTACCCCGGCCAAGATCTATTACAAGTACGAAGGCGTCTCACCGGCTGGTTCGCACAAGCCCAATACCGCCATACCGCAGGCCTATTACAACAAGGAGGCCGGCATCAAGCGCATCTCCACCGAGACCGGCGCCGGCCAGTGGGGCTGCAGCATGGCCCTGGCCGGGCGCATATTCGGCCTGGAGGTGAAGGTATACATGGTCAAGGTCAGCTATGACCAGAAGCCCTTCCGCCGTTCCATGATGCCTACCTGGGGTGCCGAGGTGTTCGCCAGCCCGACCACCATGACCCAGGCCGGGCGCGACGCCCTCGCCATCGATGCCAACTCCCCCGGCAGCCTGGGCATCGCCATCTCCGAGGCGGTGGAAGAGGCGGCATCGCGCCCGGACACCAACTATGCCCTCGGCTCGGTGCTCAACCACGTCTGCCATCACCAGACCATCATCGGCCTGGAGGCCAAGAAGCAGTTCGACAAGGTGGGCGACTATCCGGACATGGTGTTCGCGGCCTGCGGCGGCGGCTCCAACTTCGCCGGCGCGGCCTTTCCATTCTTCGCCGACAAGGCAGCCGGCGACAAGCGCGCCGAGAACCTGCGCCTGGTGGCGGTGGAGCCGACCTCCTGCCCGACCCTGACCAAGGGCGTCTACACCTACGACTTCGGCGACGCCTCGGGCTACACCCCGCTGATGCAGATGTACACCCTCGGCCATGACTTCATGCCGCCCGGCATTCACGCCGGTGGCCTGCGCTATCACGGCGATTCGCCGCTGGTGTCGCAACTGCTGCACGAGGGCCTGATCGAGGCGATGGCGGTGCCGCAACTGGCCACCTTCGAGGCCGGCGTCGCCTTTTCCCAGGCCGAGGGCATCATCCCGGCGCCGGAGTCCTGCCACGCCATCCGTGCCTGCATCGACGAGGCCCTGCGCTGCAAGGCCACCGGCGAGCCGAAGACACTGTTCTTCAACCTGTCGGGGCATGGCCACTTCGACATGGCCTCGTACGACAAGTACTTTGCCGGCGAACTGGAGGACTACGAGTATCCGGCCGAGGCCGTGCATGCCGCCCTGGAGCATCTGCCCAAGTTCGGCTGACACGCCGTCCGGAAACAATAAGGCCGCATCCGAGGATGCGGCCTTATTTCTTGGCGCAGCGAATTACTGGATGTGCAGTTCCACGCGGCGGTTCTCGGCGCGACCTTCTGCCGTTTTGTTGTCGGCGATCGGAGTGCTCTCGCCATAGCCCTTCGAGGTCAGATCCTCGGCGGGTACGCCCTTGCTGACGAAGTAGTCCATGACCGCCTTGGCGCGGTTGGCGGATAGCTTCAGGTTGTGGGCGTCGCTGCTGTTGCTGTCGGTATGACCGGCCACTTCGACCTTCATGCCGGGGTAGCGCTTCATGGTGGCGACGGCCTCATCCAGGATCGGATAGGAGTCGGTGCGCAGCTTGGCGGAGTCGTTGTCGAAGTTGACACCCTTCAGGACGATGGTGTTGAGCAGGGTGCAGCCCTTGCTGTCGACCTTGTCGCCGGCCGGGGTGGTCGGGCACTGGTCGAGGGCGTCGACGACACCGTCATTGTCGCCATCGAGTTCGCAGCCCTTGGCGTCGACCTTGCGGCCGGCGGGCGTGGTCGGGCAGCGGTCGAGCGCGTCGACGACACCGTCGTTGTCGCCATCGAGTTCGCAGCCTTGGGCATTGACCTTGCGTCCGGCGGGCGTGGTCGGGCACTTGTCCTTGTCATCGGTCACGCCGTCATGGTCGCCATCCAGCGGGGCCGCCTTCATCGGGGCCGGGGCGGGGGCAGCGACAGCGACCGGGGCCTTGCAGGCGGGATCGAGCAATTGCTTGCCGGGGCAGCCGATGGTCCTGAACAACTCGTAGCCGGTGGTGAACTTGCTCGGGCTGGCGGCGTTTTCAGGGTTGTAGTAAGGGGCGTCGGCGGCTTGGGCGCTGACGATGCCGGCGGCAAACAGGGTGGTGCTGAGCAGAGTAAACAAGGGTGTACGCATAATAGCCTCCAGTGAAAGTTTACTTGTTTAGGGCGTCGCGGATTTCCCGCAACAAGACGATGTCTTCGGGCGTGGCAGGAGGTTCTGCCGGTGCGGCGGGTTCTTCGCGCTTCAGGTGGTTGATGCCCTTGATGGCCATGAAGATGACAAAGGCGATGATGGCGAAGTCGATCATGGTGTTCAGGAAGGCGCCGTACTTGATGACGGGTGCGCTGGCCTTCTCGGCGGCTTCGAGGGTGGCATAGCCACCATTGCTCAGGTCGATGTAGAGATTCTTGAAGTTGACACCACCGAGCAGGGCGCCGATGGGGGGCATGATGACATCCTGTACCAGCGAACTGACGATCTTGCCGAAGGCACCGCCGATGATGACGCCAACCGCCATGTCGACGACATTGCCGCGCATGGCGAATGCCTTGAATTCCTGCATGAAACTCATGGGATGGCTCCTCTTTCCTCTGAAGGTTTGCCGTCTTGATGCGGCTTGTGCATGTTATTACATAGAGGATAGTGGCATGGTGGTATGAAGCAACCAATATCCGAGTATTTTTGTACGGTTACTCGGCGCTGTTGCCGCGTATTGCCAGTTTCTGCCGGGCGGCGAAGTCGAGCATCCGGCTGATCGAACGGACTGCCCGGGTGCCAATGGCTGGATCGACGTGGATCTCGTTGGCGCCGGTCTCCAGCACCGCGAGCAGGTTGCGCAGGCCGTTCATGGCCATCCATGGACAGTGGGCGCAGGACACGCAGGTGGCGCCGCGGCCGCCGGTGGGGGCTTCAAGAAGCAGTTTTCCTGGCGCGACCTCGTGCATCCTGTGGAAGATGCCGTTGTCGGTGGCGATGATGAGGGTCGGGTTCGGCAGGTCGCGTACCGCGTTGATCAGTTGCGTGGTGGAGCCGACCACGTCGGCCAGGGCGATCACCTCGGCGGGCGATTCCGGGTGCACCAGCACCGCCGCCTCGGGATGTTCGCGTTTCAACTCCCGGATGCCCTCGGCCTTGAAGCGCTCGTGCACGACGCAGGAACCCTGCCAGAGCACCATGTCGGCGCCGGTCGTCCGCTGCACGTAGTCGCCCAGGTAACGGTCGGGCGCCCAGACGATCTGCTCGCCCCGCTCGGCCAGGTGCCGGACCACCGGCACCGCGATGCTGGAGGTGACCATCCAGTCCGCGCGCGCCTTCACCGCCGCCGAGGTGTTGGCGTAGACCACCACGGTCCGGTCCGGGTGCTGGTCGCAGAATTCGGCGAAGTCGTCGGCCGGGCAGGACAGGTCGAGCGAACATTCGGCATGGAGGTCCGGCATCAGCACGCGCTTTTCCGGGTTGAGTATCTTGGCCGTCTCGCCCATGAAGCGGACGCCGGCGACGATCAGGGTCCTGGCCTTGGAGGCATGGCCGAACCGGGCCATCTCCAGCGAATCGGAAACGCAGCCGCCGGTCTCCACGGCCAGGTCCTGGAGGTCGCCCGAGGTGTAGTAATGGGCCAGCAGGATGGCGTCCTGCGCCTGCATCAGCTGCCTGATGCGGGTCTTGAGATCGGCGCGTTCGCCAGGTTCGAGCTGTTCTTCGACCACGGGCGGGACATCGGTGACGGGACGGGCGGTGATGAGGCGTGCAGTCATGGCGGAAATGAAATCAGCTGGCGGGCTGGCCCTTCATGGCCAGCCAGGCCATGCGCAGGTAATGCAGCATGGACCACAGGGTCAGGAAGGCGGCGATGTCGAGCAGCCAGCGGCCCAGCCACTGGCTGTCCTGGCCGAATATGGCGTCATGGAAGAGTAGGAGCAGAATGGCGAGCATCTGCGCGGTGGTCTTCAGCTTGCCGATGAAGGAGACCGCCACGCTGCTGGAGCGGCCTTCCTTGGCCATCCATTCGCGCAGGGCCGAAATGGCGATCTCGCGGCCGATGATGATGAGCGAGGCGGCGATGCCGGCCCGGTCGAGATCGACCAGAACCAACAGTGCCGCCGCCACCATCAGCTTGTCGGCGACCGGGTCGAGGAAGGCGCCGAAGGCCGAGGTCTGGTCGAGCCGGCGGGCCAGCCAGCCGTCCAGCCAGTCGGTCACCGAGGCCAGGGCGAAAATGCTGGTGGCGATGATATTGATCAGGTGCGTCGGCACCCAGCCGTCCGGCAGATAGAACACCGCCACGAACAGTGGGATCAGCAGGATGCGCAGCCAGGTGATGGCGTTGGGTAGATTGGCGACCATGCCTCAGTGTAATGCCCGGTAGAGCTTTTCCGCCAGTTCCCGGCTGATGCCTTCGACCTGGGCCAGTTCCTCGATCCCGGCCGACTGGATGCCGCGCAGGCCGCCGAAGGTCTGCAGCAGCCGTTGCCGCCGCTTCGGGCCGATGCCGGGGATATCCTCCAGCGACGAAGTGGTGCGCTTCTTGGCCCGCCGGGCACGGTGGCCGGTGATGGCGAAACGGTGTGCCTCGTCGCGCACCTCCTGGATCAGGTGCAGGGCCGGGTGGTCGGCCGGCAGGCGCAGGGGCTCCTTCTCGTCAGGCAGGATCAACTGCTCCAGGCCGGGCTTGCGCTCCTCACCCTTGGCCACGCCCAGCATGGCGACCTGGCCGAGGCCCAGTTCGCCGAGCACCTCGAGCGCCACGTTGAGCTGGCCGCGGCCGCCGTCGATCAGCAGCAGGTCGGGCAGCTTGCCCTCGCCCTCGGCCAGTTTCGAGTAGCGCCGGGTCAGGGCATCGCGCATGGCGTAGTAGTCGTCGCCGGGGGTCGGCGTGTCGATGTTGAAGCGGCGGTATTCCGACGAGCGCATGCCGCCGTTGTCATAGACCACGCAGGACACTACGGTCGCTTCGCCCATGGTGTGGCTGACGTCGAAGCACTCGATGCGCTGGATGTTGCTCTCGCCGAGGGCCTCGTTCAACAGGGCCAGGCGCTGTTCCTGGCCGGCGCGCTGGCCCTCGCGGGCGATCAGCGCCAGCTCGGCGTTGTGCTCGGCCATGCGCAGCCAGTTGCGCCGCTCGCCGATCGGGTGGTCGATCACCTGCACCTTGTGGCCGGCCTCTTCGGCGAGAAACTCGGCCATGCCCTCGACCTCGGCTCCCAGCACCAGCACCGCCGGCACCGCGAGGCCGGCGTAGTGCTGGGACAGGAAGGCCTCCAGGACCAGGCTCGCCTCCGCCTCCTCGGCATTGCTCGGGAAGAAGGCCTTGCCACCCAGGTTACGCCCGGCCCGGATCATCATCAGGTATACGCAGGCCGTAGCCCCCTTCAATGCCAGACCGACCACGTCGGCGTCCTTGGTGCCCCGGCTCTCGACGAACTGCTTCTCGCGCACCCTTGCAAGGGCCTGGACCTGGTCGCGATACAGCGCCGCCTGCTCGAAGCGCAGGTCGGTGGCAGCGGCCTCCATCTTGGCCATCAGGTCGGCCATCAGCTCGTCGTCCTTGCCGGTCAGGAACAGCGCCGCATGGTCGACGTCACGGGCGTATTCGGCCGCCGACACCAGGCCCACGCAGGGCGCGCTGCAGCGCTTGATCTGGTGCAGCAGGCAGGGCCGCGAGCGGTTGCCGAACACCGAGTCCTCGCAGGTGCGCAGGCGGAACACCTTCTGCAATATCTGCAGGCTCTCGCGCACCGCGTAGGAGTTCGGGAACGGCCCGAAGGCCCTGTCGCGCTTGTCCGGCGTGCCGCGGAAATAGGCCAGGCGGGGGGTGTCGTGCCCGGTCAGGAGCAGCCAGGGGTAGGACTTGTCGTCCCGGAACAGGATGTTGTACTTGGGGTTCAGCCCCTTGATCAGGTTGTTCTCCAGCAGCAGCGCCTCGGATTCCGAGCGGGTCACGGTGATCTGGATGTCGCGGATCCGCTGCACCATCAGACGGATGCGCGGCGACTGGTCCGACTTCTGGAAATAGCTCGACACCCGCTTCTTCAGGTCGCGCGCCTTGCCCACGTACAACACCTCGCCAGCCTCGCCCAGCATCCGGTAGACGCCTGGCAGGCTGGGCAGGGTGGCGAGGATGGGCGCGGGGTCGAAAAGCGCGGCTGATTCAGTCATGTAGCTAGGCTACTCGAATCCGGGCCGGGGCTGAACCCCGGCCGGCTTGTCAGGCTAGAGGCGGCGGCGTAGGTTCAGACGCGCGACGCCAATTCGGCCTGCCCGTTGTGCCAGCAACGCCATGCCCGCGATTGGGCGGCGACCGGCTGTTCCGCATCGAGGCCATGACCGCAGGCACCGGGCCTTTCTGAACGCACTGCCGACCGCAACGCGGCATCAATGGTCTATCGGAGCGCCTGGGTCGCTCCTGTTCGGCGAGACCTGAACCTGATTTGCGACGATAGATCGAAAATGACGCACTTTTTGCGTAAGCTGAATCATGGATGCGGTTTGCGCATCATTTCGCCAGCGCTAGCTAGGAGGCTCATATGACCACGCGCAATGAATATGTCGAACAACTTAAAACCAATCTGGACCAGTGGAATGCCGATCTCGCCAAGTGGGAGGCCAAGGCCCGGACGGCGCGGACCGATGCACGCATCGAGTATGAAATGAAGCTGGATGCCCTGCGCAAGCAGCGCGATGAAGCGGCCGAAAAACTCAAGGAGTTGCGCGCCAGCAGCGAAGAGGCCTGGAAGGAGCTGAAGGCCGGCGCCGATGTCGCCTGGTCGGCCATGCGCGAGGCCTTCGACAAGGCCAGTACGCACTTCCAGAAGTAACTCCAGTGCCGGCGCCGCCTGCCAGCGAAATGGCGACCAGGCGTCATGCTGAATCGCCATTTCTAAGGATTGCTTCATGGCTATACCTTGGTTCTTGCTAAAGACGGTTCCGTGGGCCGATGTCATCTCGACTGCTCCCGTGGTTGCCGACGGGGCAAAGAAGCTCTGGAACGCGGTTGCCGGGAAGGCTGCTCCGGTACAGGTGCAGGCTGAAGCGCCGGCGGCCGCCGCAACACCGGAAGCCGAGGCCACCGCACAGATTCAGGCGCGACTCGTCACGGTAGAGACCACGCTGTCCGAGTTGCACAGACAGATGCTCGCCTCCTCCGAACTGATCAAGGCATTGGCCGACCAGAATGCCGAGTTGATCAAGCGGGCCGAGGCCAATCGCATGAGGCTGATTTGGCTCTATGGGGCAGTCGTTTTCGTCGGCGCGCTGTCTGTGATTGCCTTGGCAGTTTGATCCGGAAACCCTGTTGCCCAAGGCGAATTTTTCCACCCGGTAGTGCAGCGTTTAGCCCGTGCTCTTGAGTAGGCGTAGCCGTTGAGGATGAATCATCCGCCGGACTGGCTGTGGCTCAAGGTTCACTGCCCTAACCACATGCCTTTCAGTCCGTTGACGATGAATTCCACCGCGAGGGCGGCCAGCACCAGGCCCATCAGGCGGGTGGCGATGTTGATGCCGGTGGTGCCCAGGGTACGGCTGATGGGCAGAGCCGAACGCAGGGTGAGCCAGACCAGCAGGGCGGCGAGCCAGATCTCGCCGATCAGGACGGCATGCATCCAGGCCAGGTCGCGGTGGGCATAGATAATGGCCGTGCTGATGGCGCCGGGGCCGGCGAGGATGGGGATGGCCAGGGGCACCACGGCCACGTCCGCCCTGGCCTGGGCCTCCTCCTCCTCCATCTCGGTGTGGCGGGCGCCACTCATCTTGGCATGCATCATGGATACCGCCATGAGCAGGATGAGCAGGCCGCCGCCGACCCGGAACGAATCGATGCTGATACCGAACAGGTCCAGTATCTGCTGGCCCAGCAGGGCGGCGACGCTCAGCACGATGCCCACTGCCAGGGCGGTGCGGCGGGCGTTGGCCAGGCGTTCGCGATCACTCAGGGCATCGGTCAGGCTGATGAACACGGGTACGGCCAGCATGGGGTTGAGGATGACCAGCAGGCCGACGAACATCTTCACGTAATCGTGCCATTCAATCGGCATGGCGGAAGTCTCTCAGGGTTGCAGTGGTTCCCATCATGTCAGCGGCGAGGAAGCAGTTGGCCGGGACATTGTCCCAAGCGGGCCGGGCCGCAACATGAGGCATGGCGGCAGCACAATCCTGAATGCACTGGCCGGAATGGGGCGCCAGTCCAGTCTTCGCGCCCGGGACGTTCAGCGCAGCGTCCAGGTGCCCGGCTCGCGTTGGCAGGCGCTCTGGCGGACGCGTTTCTTGCCCATGACCAGTTCGAATTCGCGGCAGGGCAGGCCGTCGTGCACCGAGGGGGCCAGTGGGCGCACCTGGTAGCGCACGCCGCCTTCGCCGGTCCAGGTCACGCGATGGCGGACGCGGGTCAGTTCCAGGGCGTGGCCGATGCAGGCGGCATCGGCCTGGTCGAGGTCGGGGCCGGTCTTGGCGACGATCGCGATCGCGACCTTGTGGCCGTCGCCCAGTGCGGCGGCCACGGCAGCGCGGTCGCATTTGCCGCGGGTGATGCCGTAGTCGGCATCCCAGTTCCTGCCGGTGTAGCCCATGTAGTGGTGGCCGAGCCGGCCGTCGTGCGCCCCGGCAGGTCCGGGAGGCGCGGCCCGGAGCGGGCCTTGCGCCATGGCAAGCAGCAGGACGGCGGCGAGCTGGAGAAGTCTGTGGTTCCGGGGCATGGCGGGCTCCTAGGCGTTGGTTAAAGTAATGTCAGGACGAGCAGCCCGGCGATCAACAGGCCGATGCCGGCCATGACGATATTCGGGTCCGGCTCCTCCAGGTTCTGTCTTACCTGCAATTGCATCCGGTCGATCTGGATGGCCGGCTCGGCTGCCGGGGTGACGGTCAGGGTGTAATTGCCGGGCTGTACCTTGTTCATGAATAGCAGATGTTCGCGAAAGGCCGGGTTCGAATTGGCAAAACTTTTCACGCCCAGGCTGAAATTCAGGGGTTTGGCAGCCGTGCCGTCGAGCGCCAGGATGGCGCTGTAGTGATCTCTGGGCGGCTGGTTTTCATCCATGTTGGGGGAGAAATGGCCTTGCGCGACGAGCACCAGGCCGACCGGGGCCATGCCTGCGGCAAGCGTGAACGGCTCGGACTGCCAGATGTGCGGCCGGTTGGTGTCGCCG
>JBAZLW010000072.1:0-9961 GCA_041650095.1 Hydrogenophilaceae bacterium
TGATCTCTGGGTGGCTGGTTTTCATCCATGTTGGGGGAGAAATGGCCTTGCGCGACGAGCACCAGGCCGACCGGGGCCATGCCTGCGGCAAGCGTGAACGGCTCGGACTGCCAGATGTGCGGCCGGTTGGTGTCGCCGGCGGCCGCTTTGAGGGTCAACAGGGAGGCTACGCTGCCGGTGTAGAACTTGGCGTGGATCCAGTAGGCGGGGCCGACCAGAAGGCCGCAGACGATGAGTGCAAGGGCAAGCTTTTTCATGAGGCTGGGGTGTGCGGCCGGGATGCCGGCCGGGGGATGGTGGATAAAGGCCCTCAGTTTGGCGGGTTTACCGGTTTTGTCCAGCCTCGGCGGGCTGGCCGGGTTGGCCTCCAAGGACGCATACTGGCGGCTGGTCCGGATTGAGGAAATTTAGGCATGAACAAACCGACGCTAGCGCTGATCGCCCTGCTGGCCGGCGGCGCGGCCGGCTATCTTGCCGCGACGCTGGGCGATGGTGCGCCGCAAAGGACGCAGCTGGAACGGGATTTCCAGGTCCGGGTCGAGGAATACCAGCCCACCTGTGCGCAACTGGCCAGGGAGGGTCTGAACGGGCCGGTGCGGGCGGGTGGCGACTACCTGTTCGTCCGGGCCCAGCCGGATTACTTCTATGTCATCGGCCTGCGCGCCGAACCCGGCCAGGCGCCGATCACCGCCTGGTGGGGGGCGGCGCGCCAGTCGGCGCTGGCCCAGGCCTGCGCAAAGCCCTGAGTACGGGTCAGTCCTCGTCGAGCAACTGGCCGGCGATGGCCCAGTTCTCGTCCGGCAATTCCTCGAACGCGATGTAGGTGTAGCGCTTCGGCTTGAGGGCGATGCGCTCCAGGGTGTCGGTGATTTCCTCGGCGATCTTTTTCTTCTGGTCGCGGCTTAGGCTGCCGGCCAGCTTGATGGTGACGACGGGCATGTCAGTAACCTCTCTCGGTATGGATTTGCGCGAAGACCGCCTTGAACATCTCCGGGGTCAGGCGGCGGGTCTGGGTGTTGTAGCGGCTGCAGTGGTAGGAGTCGTACAGGCGGCGGCCGTCCGGCAGGACATGGGCGGCGCCGTGGCCGAAGCGATAGTCGCGCAATTTCAGCCCCTGCGCCTTCAGGATCGCGCCGTGGGCGACCTGGCCGAGCGCGAGCAGCCTGACGCGGCTTTCCAGGGCCGCCAGCTCGGCCTGGAGGTAGCCGTTGCAGTGCCTGATTTCGGCCGGTTCCGGCTTGTTGCCGGGCGGCACGCATTTGACCGCGTTGGTGATTCGGCAGCCGGTCAGGGTGAGGCCGTCGTCGGCGGCGACGGAGGTCGGCCGGTCGGCGTAGCCGAACTCGTGCAGGGTTTCATAGAGCAGCAGGCCGGCGTGGTCGCCGGTGAACGGCCGGCCGGTGCGATTGGCGCCGTGCAGGCCGGGGGCCAGGCCGACGATCAGCAGTTCCGGCTGGGCGTCGCCGAACGGCGGCACCGGACGGCAGTAGTAGCCGGGATAGGCCCGCCGGGCCGTGGCCAGAAAGCCGGCCAGGCGCGGACAGGCGCTGCAGTTCGCATCGAAGGAGGTCTCTCTGTTGCGCTGCATACCCGGGGCTCCCTAGTGCAGGTGCATCGGCGCGGCGTCGGCTTCCGCTTCCGGCATCTCGGCATGCACCGACTCGCCATCGGTATTGGGGAACAGTGGCGCGCCGCAGTCCTCGCAGTATTCCAGCGGCATGCGCTGGTCGAGCATGAGGATGTGGCTGAGGCCGGCCTCCTTGAGGGTGCGCTCTATCTCGCCGGCGATGTCGCTGGTTTCATCTTCCGTGCCCAGCAGCGGCCAAACCACGCCGTGCAGCATCTGCTCGTCGCCCTGGCGGGCGAAACCGATCCGCCATTCGACCAGACGGTGGTCGTAGTAGGGCGCGGCGACCGCCTGCAGGCCGGCGGCCGGTAGGTCGAGCACGGCCTGCAGGTAGGCGGCGGTAGCGGCCAGCGAATAACCGCGCGCGGCCTGGTCGGCCTGCCGCCAGGCGGAGAAATAGGCATCCGGCAGCAGGAGCTGGATGGTGCAGCCGGGCATCGCCGCCTGCAGGCTGGGGCCGGCCTGGGCCTGCCACTCCTTGAGCGCGGTTTCCCGGTTGCCGTCGATCTCCTGCCAGCGGAACAGGGGCCGCCCCTCTGGGGCGCTGATCACCGCCATGACGTAGCGCAGGTCGGCGATGTAATGCCCGGTCTCGGGCAAATCGTCAACGGCGATGGCGAGGTCGCCGTCGGCCGCAGCGACCTCGCCGAGCCGGCGCGCGAAGCGGTTGGTCTCCACGAAACCACGCGGCAACTGGTCCGGGCTGAACAGCAGATCGGCCAGTCCGACGCGAACCCCATCGGCCAGGACATGGGCCTGCATCTGCACTCTCAGGGTGGCCAGCAGCGCGGCCGGCAGTTTGCGGTCGGGGATACGGTAGCGCGACCAGGCCAGGATGGGCAGCGCCACCAGGAGGAATTGCCGGCTGCCGTCGCCATGGCTTTCGCTGCCGGCCTCGATCAGATCGGCCAGGCCGTCGTAGGCGCGGCCGTGGGTCTCGTGCAGGCGGTCGAGGGCCTGGTTGAGGGCCTCTTCCTGGCCGGCGGCGAGCATCTTGTCGATCAGCAGGTCCTGTTCGGCCTCCCACCAGATGTCCTCGGCGCGGCTGCCGGAATCGGCCAACCCCTTGGCCAGCCAGACCAGGCGTTCGGCGTCGCGGCTGAGGCGGTGGGAGGTGTAGTGTCGACGTTGTTTCATCTGGGCCTAATTCAGTGGTTCCGGACAGCAGGATGGGCAGGCGACCGAGTTTAGCGCCTCGGGTTGCAGGGTGACATGGCCGATGCCGTGGTTGGCCTGCATCAGGTCGCGCGCCCGGACCAGGATGCCGGTCCAGTCGGCCAGGTATTCGATGTCCAGGTGCGCCGACAGGGCGATCTGGCCGGACGACAGGGTCCAGATGTGGAGGTCGTGCACCGAGGCGACGCCTTCGATGCCGGTCAGGTCGGCGCCAACCGCATGCAGGTCGATGTGCTCCGGCACCGCTTCGAGCAGGACATGGATGGCTTCGGACAACAGCCGCCAGGCCGACACCAGGATCAGGCCCGAGACCAGCAGCGACAACAGCGGGTCGATGGTGGTCCAGCCGGTGAAGGTGATCACCAGGCCCGCGACCAGGGCCGCCACCGAGCCGAGCAGGTCGCCCAGGACGTGCATCATCGCGGCCCGGGTGTTCAGAGTCGCCTCGCCCTTGGACAGTTGCCAGGCGACGCCCAGGTTGACCAGCAGGCCGACGAGGGCAACCGCGGTGACGGTGCCGCCCTGGACGGCGATGGGGCTGGCGAAGCGCTCCAGGGCCTCCTTGGCGATGAACACGATCAGACCCAGCATGAGCAGGCTGTTGGCCAGCGCCGCCAGGACCTCCAGCCGGACCAGGCCGTAGGTGTGGCGGCCGGACGGCGGTTTCCTGGCCAGCCATGCGGCCAGCGCGGCCAGGCCCAGGGCGGTGGAGTCGGTCAGCATGTGACCGGCGTCCGAGATCAGCGCCAGCGAGCCGGACCACCAGCCGGCCGCCGCCTCGACGAAGGCGAAACCAAGGGTCAGGTAGAGCGCCCCGGTCAGGTGGTCGTGGTGACCGTGATGGCCCAGGTGGTGGTCCTCGTGGCTTTCGCCCTTGTCGATGGAGAGGTGGTGGTCAGCCATGGTCGGCCTTCATGGAGTCGTTGAGTGCCAGCTCGGCGTCGGTCTGACCGACGCCGGCGAGATGATGCAGGGCGTTCATGTAGCGGGCGCTTTCGTGCAGGGCGATCCGGCTGGGCGGGTGCGGCCGGCCGTGCATGCGGGCGAAGCGGATCAGGGAGATCGGCGCGGTGTCCCATTTTAGCAAGGCCAGCAGGTGGTCGGCCTGCTCGGGCCGGTTGCACAGCAGGGCCATGTCGCAGCCGGCCGCCAGGGCGGCCTGGGCCCGCTCGACCACGGAGCCGGCGACGCTGGCGCCCTCCATGGCCAGGTCGTCGCTGAAGATGATGCCCTCGAAGCCGTAGCGGCTGCGCAATATCTCGTGCAGCCAGCGGCGGGAGAAGCCGGCCGGCTGCGGATCGACCTTCGGATAAATGACGTGGGCCGGCATGATGCCGGCCAGGCCGAGGTCGATCAGGCGCCGGAACGGCACGATGTCGACCTCTTCCAGCTCGGCCAGCTCGCGCTCGTCGACCGGGATGGCGAGGTGGGAATCAGCGGCGACGAAGCCGTGTCCCGGGAAGTGCTTGCCGATCGCGTTCATGCCCGACTCGTGCAGGCCGAGCACCAGGGCATGGCCCAGCTCGGCCACCGCCTCCGGGTTGCGGTGGAAGGCGCGGTTGCCGATCACGCCGCTGTTGCCGTAGTCGAGGTCGAGTACCGGCGCGAAGCTGAAATCGACCCCGGTGGCGCGCAGTTCCGCGCCCAGCACGTAACCGGCGTCGCGGGCCAGGCGCTTGGCCCGGTTGGGGTGTTCGCTCCAGGCCTCGCCCAGCATGCCCATGGCCGGGATGGCGGTGAAGCCGTCGCGGAAACGCTGCACCCGGCCGCCCTCGTGATCGACCGCAATCAACAGCGGCGGCTGGCGCAGGGCGTGGATCTCGCGGCACAGCTCGGTGATCTGCTCCGGGCTTTCATAGTTGCGCGCGAACAGGATGACACCGCCGACCAGGGGGTGGCTCAAGCGGCGGCGGTCAGCGTCGTTCAGGGTCTGGCCCTCGACGTCGAGCATCAGGGGGCCGAGCGGCAGTCGTAGCGAGGTCATGTTTCGGCCACCGCGAAGGCGACGACATGTTCGTGCTCGTCGCTGATGGACAGATGCACCCGGCCGATCCGATGTTCGCTCAGCCAGGCGTCGAGTTCGGGGGCGCAGCGGAAGTCCGGCCGGCCCAGGCCGTCGTGGCCGACCCGGATGCCGGACAGGCTGACCGGCGCGCGCAGGCCGGTGCCGACCGCCTTGGCGAAGGCCTCCTTGGCCGCGAAGCGCTTGGCCAGGAAGCGGTCGCGGTCGCCCGCGCCGTCGTATTCGGCCATCTCCTCCGGGGCCAGGATGCGCCGGGCCAGGCGCTCGCCGTGGCGGGCGTGCATGGCGCGTACGCGTTCGACCAGGACCAGGTCGACGCCGATGCCGTGGATCATGCCAACAGTCCTTTGCGGGTGCGGTCCAGGGCTTCCAGGCCGTGATGGGTGAAGGCCAGGGCCATGTAGACCGGGGCGAGGAAGTTGACGATGGGCACGAAGTGGAGCAGGCCGAGCAGGCTGCTCAGGCTGAACAGGCGCCAGCCGCCGGCATGGCGGTTGTCCTTCAGTTCGGTGGCCGAGGCGTGGTCGGCAAGGGCGTCGTACATGAACAGTTTCTGGTTCAGCCAAGCGTTGAGCAGGATGGACACCGCGATGCCGAACGGGGCGAACAGCCACACCGGCAGCAGCACGACCCAGGCAAGCAGGTAGAGCACCAGGGCGACCAGGCCGTTGAACACGCTGCCGATCACGCCGCCACCGCGCTGGCGCTCGAGTTCGGGATAGTAGCGTTCGGCGACGAAATTGACGATCAGGGGCATCAGGGCCAGCGAGGTGATCAGCAAGGCGGTGACGTACATGGCCGGCAGCCAGAGCAGGGCCAGGACGAATATCGCCGCGTAGGCGGTCAGCCATTCCGCGCCCAGCCACAGCGCCAGGTCGTTGAGCGGGGTGGCGGCCAGCAGGGCGGCGATCTCGGCCTTCCATGTGGTTCCGAACAGCCAGGCCAGGCCGCCCCAGGCCAGCAGGGACAGCACCATGGGCCAGAAGGCCAGGGAGAGCATGCGCGGCGCCAGCAGGTCCTGGCCGGCGCGTTGTAGTGAACGCAGGATGGATTCCATGAAACTGGATTATACCGGTCGGGCATTTGCGATAATCAGTACTTTGCATTTGGAGCCGAGACCATGATCGACCCCCAGACCGTCCTCGACGTCTTCCATTTCCGCCATGCCTGCAAGGAATTCGACCCGGCGCAGAAGATCCCCGCCGAGGCGTTCGACCTGATCCTGCAGGCCGGGCGCCTGTCGCCCAGTTCGTTCGGATACGAACCCTGGCAGTTCGTGGTGATCCAGAGTCCCGAACTGCGCGGAAAACTGCTGCCGGTGACCTGGGGCGCCCAGAAGCAGTTGCCCACCTCCAGCCACTACGTCGCCATCCTGGTGCGCAAGGGCGGCATGCGCTACGACGGCGAGCACGTGCGACACATGATGCACGACGTCTACAAGTTCCCGCCCGAACGGGTCGAGGGCCGCAACAAGGTCTACCGCAAGTTCCAGGAATCCGACTTCAAGCTGCTGGAGAGCGCGCGCGCCCTGTTCGACTGGAGTTGCAGGCAGGCCTACATCGCCCTGGGCAACATGATGACCGCCGCCGCCATGATCGGCGTCGACTCCTGCCCGGTGGAGGGCTATGACCAGGCCGAGGCCGAGGCGGTCCTGGCCGAGGCCGGCGTGCTCGACCCCAAGGAATGGGGTCTGGCGGTGATGGTGGCGTTCGGCTACCGGGTCAATCCGCAGTCGGCCAAGGTGCGCCAGCCGATGGCCGACGTGGTGCGCTGGGTGAACTGATCGCCGACTCCCGGTCAGGCAGCGCCCGTATCGACCATGACCCGGTCCCGGCCTTGGCCCTTGGCGGAATAGAGTGCCCGGTCGGAACGCCCGATGAGCGCCTCGACGTCGCTGTCACCGGTATTGCGACTCGCGACGCCGATGCTGATGGTGACATGGAAAAACGCCTGATCCTTGCCGTATCTTTCCTTGCGAATGGCCGCCACGATACGCTCACCCAGTTGTATGGCCTCCTTTGCCGGCGTGCCCGGGGCAACGATGCAGAATTCCTCGCCGCCGAAACGGAATACCACGTCATCCTTGCGGCAACTGTGCTGGATCACCCGGGCGACCTGGGTAAGGACCAGATCGCCGATTTCGTGGCCGTAGCGATCATTGATGGCCTTGAAATGGTCGATATCCAGCATCAGGCAAGACAGTGGCCCATCGCTGTGCATCGCGTAAGACCACTCCTGGTTGAATCGGTCCAGGCCGTAGCGGCGGTTATGGAGCCGGGTCAGGGGGTCAGTAAGCGCCTCATGGAGCAGTCGACGGTTGCTGCGAGCCCATTCTCCGGAGGAGCGGATCACCGTCTCCCGCTCGGTACGCACGGTGCTCTGAAGCACCACCACCCGCTGGGCGGAATTGAGTCGGGCCACCAGGGCTGACTCGGAATAATTGAACAGCAGGTAATCGGACGCGCCAGCCAGCATCAGCTTGGCCACATTCGCTTCCGCCTCCGGTGGGATCATGGCGATACAGTAGGCCTGGCGTCCGCCGTCGCAGGTGCACAGTTCCCGCAGGATGCGGGTGGATTCGTCACCGCTGTCCGGCAGCTGCACCATCATGATGTCTGCGCGGCTCTGGGCCAACAGACGCAGGGCGCTGTCCTTGTCCGGGGCCAGCTCGACCACCAGACCCATGGCATCCAGGGTTTCAGCCAGGTTGCGCAGCAAGGTGGCGTCATAAGCGACGAGGGCCAGGCGCATGGGCAACACCACCAGCGCAGACAAACCATTTTCTGCGGCCAGGTCGGTGGGGCTCGTGAGCAGGAGCTTGAGGTCGCTGAAGTCCCGGGTGGGCAGACGCAACTCCCGACCCCAGTCTTGCCATTGGGCAACGACACTCTCCACCAGGGGCGGCACCTGGGTGTCCTCAAGCCCCAATTGGGCAGCGGCGTGATACAGGGAGGGCAGTCGTTCCCAGCGCTGGGCCGAGTCCAGGTTCAGCAGCATCCCGACCTTGCTGGAGAAATGCAGTGCACTGGTGAGGGCCTGTGCCCGGGAGCCAGCCGCGAAAGGGGCGTCCGTCGGCAATTCGTGATAACGCACGGCCTGATGGAATATCTCGGGCAGGCCCCAGTCCTCCAGCAACTCCGAGGACAGGATGACATGGTCCAGACCGAAGTTGCTGGACTCCGCCTCGCGCAGGGCCAGGGGGTTGGGGTTGCGTACCAGTATCTCGCTGTATTCCACGGGGAACACCGTGGCCAGGGCCAGCTGGCCAATGCCTGAGAGCAGGCCGCAGGTGAAGCTTTCGTCCGGCGGGCACTGGGCCTGGGCGGAAATCTGCTGGGCCGCGATGCCGGTGGCCAGGGAGGCGGTCCAGTAGCCCAGGTAATCGAAGGCGGCGCAGGCGCCGCTACGGTATTGATCCACCAGGGAAAAGCCGAGGGCAATCTGACGTACCCGGAATAACCCGAGGAATACGATGGCGTGCGAGAGAGAGGCGATAGGGCGCAGGCTGCCACCGTGCACCGCATTGGCATAGCGCAGAATGCGTCCGGCCATGGCCGGATCGGTCTGCACCAGGTGGGTCAGGGTCTTGACGTTGGCATCGTTGCGCTGGGTCAATTCCAGGATGGCCAGGGCCACTCCCTTGGGCGAAGGCAGCATGCCCCCCGCTTTCAGGGCGGCAAAACGCTGCTTGGCATCGTCAGTCATTCCTCCTCCCTACCTGGCTAATCGATTATAAGTGGTCTTCTTCCCGTGGCGACCGGTGGTCAAACACCCAAGGACCCGGACATTATCTATCGTTTTTGCTCAGGGACCGAAAGTCCGGTTTGGTTTGCATGGCGCTTGCCCCGGCGAGGCAATTGACCTGCTGCCGATGCCGCCAGTCTGTCCGCCCAAGGCGACAAGGCCGGCGCTGCGTTGGACCTTCCCTCGGCAGGCTGTGATCCGTATAGTCCGAACAACCAATCTTCCGCAACAAACCAATGTCTTATGGACTGTCCTGACGATGTGTGAGCTTTTTGGGCTGTCTGCCAGCCGGACGGCGAAACCGATTCGGAGTACGCCTTCTGCCACCTGCTGAGCCATATTTCCCGGCATTTGCAGGCGTCCCCGGCCACCAGCGAGTGCATCGCGTTCCCGACCGTGGCGATGATCAGCGAATTGATCGCCTCGCACGGCAAATTCAATTTCCTCATGTCGGACGGCGAGCATCTGATCGCCTACGGTCATGACCGGCTCCACTATCTGGAACAGTCAGGCTCGGACTCCCGGGACGGCGCCCCGGCTGGCAGCGCCCTGGTCGCAACGGAACCCTTGTCCGAAAATGAAAACTGGACGCTCTTTGAGCCGGGGGAACTGCGCATTTACCGTGCGGGCAGAATACAGGCGAGGATACTGACTGAGCCGGCCGCCCAGGTGGTCGACCAGGAGACCAGGGCCGCCTGAGCCTTGTGCGACCGTATTCCCGGCCGTTCGCAACCCGCTTCTAATGAATCTCAGTGTTTGAAAGCGCGTCCTTGCGCTTGATCGCACCGATCTGCACGTGCGTCACGTTGGGACTGGCCTCGGCGGATTGCCTGGGCTGGACGCCGCACCGGCCGCTCTTGCAGCTCCCGGGGGCCGCGGCTTCCACGCCATCCTGCCCCATGGATTTCAGAAGAAAATAGACCCCGGCGACGGCGGCAAGAAGCAATGCGAAGGCGACGAGCGCGGCTAGCATGATGCGGACTCCTGATTACGTTGTCTTTGACTGTACCACCGTCGGTGGCCATGGCTGAACTTCTGCCGCGGTCATGGCGGGCGGCCCCGCGTCAGTGCGACTGTGTTTCCAGCAGGCTGGTGGCTTGTGCCGAATCGACCGGCTTGCTGAACAGGAAGCCCTGGTAGGCGTCGCAGCCGACCGTCCTGAGGAATTCCAGCTGCTCGGCCGACTCCACGCCCTCGGCGATCAGGTTCAGGCGCATCCCCTTGGCCATCGCGGCGATGCCGTTGACGATCGAGGCGCCGCCCTGGTCGGAGTTCAGGTCATGGATGAAGCTCTTGTCGATCTTGAGGGTATGGATCGGCAGTTTCTTCAGGTAGCTCAGCGAGGAATAGCCGGTGCCGAAGTCGTCGATCGAAACCTCGACGCCCAGGTC
>JBAZLW010000073.1:0-9837 GCA_041650095.1 Hydrogenophilaceae bacterium
TTCCGCCGGCGCATACCGGCAGACGTCGAGATCGGAACATTGCAGGGGGCCGTTGGGGCCGAAGGTGGCGACGATGACGAAGCCGCCCGGCCGCACCGCCCGCCAGACCTGTTCGACATAGCGTTTGCGATCCTCCGCGCGGGTAAGAAAGTGGAACACCGCGCGGTCGTGCCAGATGTCGTAGCCCGCTTCCGGCAGGGCGACCGTGGTGACGTCGCCGACCCGCCAGTCGACCCGTTCGGCGCGTTCGCCCAAGCGGGCCCGACTGACCGCCAGGGCCGTCTCGGCGATATCCAGCACCGTGACCTGGCCATAGCCCGCGTCGAGCAGGTCGTCGACCAGCACGGAGGCACCGGCCCCGACATCGATGACCCGCGCCACGGCGGGGTCCAGTCCGGTCTGCCGGATGATGGCCAGGGAACGCTCGGCATGATCCTGGAACCAGCTCACGCGGTCGACCTGCCTGGTCCGGTAGACCTTTTCCCAGTGTTCGGCCTTGCCCATCGTCATCCTCCCATAATCCTAGAAACCGCAGTTGACCGCTGTTTTGCCCTCGGGAAGTCTCACGCCGGCAGAGATGGTTGCCTTCGCGCTGACTCACCCGATGGGTGAGCCCGCTACGCACCCGATTGCACATCTGGCGCGCCGCCTGGCGGTGTTGCTCCTCCTTGCAGGGGGCGGCCATGCCGCGTCGTCGCGCCTTGCCAGTCAACGCGCCAGACGCACACTCAGGCGCGTCCAACTGCGGTTTCTAGGATAATCAGGGTGTAGACCAGCCCCACAACCGCGCAGGCGCCGATCACCTTCAGGGTGCCGACCCTATATTTCCACAACGCCTCAAAGCTGGCCAGGGCAACGACCACTGGCAGCCAGGATCACTTCCGGCCGACCAG
The DNA here is from genome assembly GCA_041650095.1 of Hydrogenophilaceae bacterium. Lineage (GTDB taxonomy): Bacteria > Pseudomonadota > Gammaproteobacteria > Burkholderiales > Thiobacillaceae > Parasulfuritortus. Next base: position 894 of record JBAZLW010000073.1, read on the forward strand.
CCGCTCGAGCATCTTCAGCGGCGTGTTGGCACACCAGGCGTAGAGGGCGTCGTAGATCACCATGCCGTGTTTGAGCATCTCATGGTCGTCCTCGAAGTTGAGCGACAGGCCTTTCGAAATCGCCAGCAGGCCGGCCGCTTCTTGCGCAAGGTGCGGCGCGCCACAGTCGGCGCCGCGCACGATCAAGGCCAACTTGGCGAGCGCCGGGTCGGTCAGGCCATGCTTGTCGATGAAGGCATCGAAGCTGCAACGGTCGCCATGGTGGCCATATTCGACGCCGGGGATGTCATAGGGCGTGGCACCGGTCGCCGCCGCCACCTTCAGGACATCGCCGCCGGACACGTAGAGAAACTCCGGCGCGTCGTCGATGAAGCGGGCGATCAGCCAGGGACAGGCGATGCGGTCGATCTTCGGGCGCTCCCGCGTCACCCACTTCACTTCGCCACCACCGCGCCGCCCGCCGCCTTCCAGCCCTCGATGCCGCCTTCAATGTAGCGGGGGGCCTTCAAGCCCTTGGCCTGGAGCGCGTCGACCACGCTATTGGAAACGCCGCCGCCGCGCACGCAGTAGAGGACAATGTCCTTGTCCTTGGGCAGGCTGTCGGCCCAATCGGCCAGTTTTTCCGGGTCGTGCCAGTTTGCTCCGGCCAGTTGTTCGGCGGAGGCGTCGCGGTCGTTGCTCCGGCGCACATCCAGGATGTACTTGCCGGCGATTTCGGTTTTCAGGGTATCGGGGGTAATGATGCGATCCATGCTCAGGCTCCCAAAACGAAGGTGTAGACCAGGCCCAGCACCGCACAGGCGCCGATGACCTTCATGATGTCCTGCTTGTATTTCCACAGGGCGATGAAGGCGGCGATGGAGATCAAGGCGTAGAACCATTCGAAGCCGCCGGAGAACGGCGCCGCCTCGCTGGCGCGCGGCCAGATCACGTGCCAGCCGAAGAACAGCGCCAGGTTCAGCACCACGCCCACCACGGCGGCAGTGATGCCGGTCAGGGGTGCGGTGAACTTGAGGTCGCCGTGGGTGGACTCGACCAGCGGCGCGCCGGCCAGGATGAACACGAAGCTGGGCAGGAAGGTGAAGAAGGTGGCCACCGAGGCGCCGGCGAAGCCGGCCAGAAACAGCGCGTCCGGGCCGAAAATTTCCTTGCTCCAGGCGCCGACGAAGCCGACAAACGACACCACCATGATCAGCGGCCCGGGCGTAGTCTCGCCCAGGGCCAGGCCGTCGATCATCTGGGTGCCGGTGAGCCACTGGTAGTGCTCGACGCCGCCTTGGTAGACATAGGGCAACACGGCGTACGCGCCACCGAATGTCACCAAAGCGGCCTTGGTGAAGAATGCGCCCATGTCCTGCAGCACCGGGTTACTCAGGGTCAGCATGGCCGCGCCCCAGATCGCCAGACCAGCCAGCAGCAGCACCGCCAGGTACATGGGCTTGAACCGGGTGTGTTCGGGGGCCGGCGTATCGTCGTCGATCAGGGCCGGGCCGTAGGTCTTGTTGCTGGCGCCGTGGCCGCCGCCGACCTTGAACAAGTCCGGCCAGGCCTTGCCGCCAATGAAGCCGAGGATGCCGGCGCCGAGCACGATGTAGGGGAAAGGCACCTTCAAGGCGAAGATGGCGACGAACGAGGCCGCCGCCATCGCCCACAACGGCTTGTTCTTCAAGGCGCGCGAGCCGATCCGCCAGGCGGCGAACACCACGATGGCCACCACCGCCGGCTTGATGCCGTTGAACACGCCCTGGACAAAGGTGACGTCGCCGAAGGCCAGGTAGACCCAGGTCAACGCCGCCAGGATGAACAGCGAGGGCAGAACGAACAGGGTGCCGGCGACGATGCCTCCCCAGGTGCGGTGCAGCAGCCAGCCGATGTAGATGGCCAGTTGCTGGGCCTCCGGGCCGGGCAGGACCATGCAGTAGTTGAGGGCATGCAGGAAGCGGCGCTCGCCGATCCAGCGCCGCTTCTCGACCAGTTCCTGATGCATGATGGCGATCTGCCCGGCCGGGCCGCCGAAGCTGATGAAGCCGAGTTTCAGCCAGTAGACGAAGGCCTCCCAGAAAGAGGGGTGGGCGGGACGTTCGGAGGCAGCGTCGGTCATTTGGCGTCCTTGAGTGCGGCATGGAGGAAATCGAACGCGGTCGAGGCCGCATCGAGCAGGGTGTCGTCGTCGTCGATCGAGGTGCGCATGCCGGCCAGCATCGCCTCCAGACCTGCTGCCTCGGGCGCCGGCAGGCCGCCGACATCGAGGAAATGGACGATGCCGGCGAGGCGCGCCAGGGCCGGATCGGATTCCAGACCGAAGCTGGCCAGCAGGGTCTCGAAGCTCACCCGTTCGCCGACATGGCTGAAGGTCGCGCCGTCGAAGTCGAAACCGAGCGCCTCGGCCGGACAATCGGCAGGGCTGTCCAGCCAGAGGAAACGGGCGTCGGGGTCGATGCAGCGGCGGATCAGCCAGGCCGAGGCCAGACGGTCCACCCAGGGCCGCTTGCGGGTGGCCCACAGGCGGCCTTGGTAGCCGGCCGGATCGAGCCGCGCGATGGCCGCGCTACGGGCGGTCGGCTCGTCCGGCGAAAGACGGGCACGCAGGGCGTCGTCGAGTGCGTCCAGCAGCGCAGCGGTCTGGGCGCGGGCCGGGCCAGGGAAGAAATCGATTGCCGCGACGGCGGCGTAACCCTTGCGCAGCTTCCTGGCCAGCCGGGCCAGGTCGACGGCGGCGACCCGGTCGAGGTCATTCCGGCAGGCCGCGATGTCGGCGGCGAGCTGCTGGTACTCGGCCGTGCGGTCGAACAGGCCGGCATAGTCCTCGCCGGAGGCCTCCAGTAGATAGATAGTACCGCCGGAGGCCTCGACATCCTCGGCGATGGCGACCAGGGTCTCCCGGTGTCCCGCGCCGGCCGGCAGCAGGTAGACGCCGTCACGCAGCACCACCGCGCCGCAGGCCTTGAGCGCACGCCAGGCCCGCATCCGGGCGGAGGCGTTTTCAGTGGGCAGGGAAAGTATGAGTAGCAACCATGACATGATGTAGATGACTCTACACATTCATGGTTGCGATTACAATAGCGTCTCGGACGCTCAGGGCCTCGATACCCATCAAGCGTGCCGACGGCGAAGCAAACCACCGGCCCGGCGCGTAGTACGGTACATTTCGGCCGAGGGTTCAACACCTCACGAGGAGACAGGATGTACAAATACTTGCTGTGGCTGTTCGCGGCCCTGCCTGCGTATGGGCACGCCGCCCAGACGAACGTGGCCACGGATATTGGGATGATGGGCGTCAGCATCAGTGCCGTCACCGTGATCAATGCCGATGCGCGCACCGTCTGGGACATGCTGACCGACTACAACCGGCTGGCAACCTTCGTTCCGGGCATGACGCTTTCGCGCCTTGTCTCGTCGCCGAATGCAGCGGCGAAGGTGGTCGAGCAAAAGGGCGAGGGTGGTTTGTTGTCGCTGGTCCTGCCGGATCATGTCGTCCTGAAACTCAGCGAACAGCCTTATAGCCGCATCGGATTCCGCTCGGTTTCGGGCTGGGTCATGTCGATGCAGGGCGAATGGGTCATCACCGGGGACAGTGCCCCCGTCACGCTGCGCTACCGGGCGCACGTCGTGCCCGCACTGCCGCCCCCGCCCATGCTGACGGACGAGTATGTACAGGATGAGATACGCCTGCGCATGAACGCCCTGGCGCGCGAAGCGGAACGACGCATGCAGCTCAACCGGTAAGGCCGCATGAGGCCCAGGCTCCTTCCCATGCTGGCCAGGCTGGCCTGCCGCCAACCCTGGCTGTTGATCGGCCTGGTCGGCCTGTGGGTGGTCGTCAGCGGCTTGTACGGACTCGACATCCAGCATCGGCTCACGCTGAACCCGGGCTGGGATGCGCCGGGCAGCGGCTCCGAGCTTGCGGCGGAGCATATGCGCGCCGACATGGAGCGCAACGAGACCCCGATCGTATTGATGTTCAGCCCGAGGCCGAACGGCCCCCGGGATGTCGACAGCCCGGACTACCGCCAGGCCGTCGACAACGCCCTGGCGCCCCTCTACGGCAACCCGAAAATCGGCAGCCTGTATACCTATTACACCACCGGCAACGCCGCCCTGCGCTCGAATGACGGCAGCATGACCTATGCCATCATCAACCTGAAGAAGGGCCAGGACGAGGGTGTCGCGGCCTTCCAGACCCTGCGCAGCAGCCTCGCCAGCGATCGATTGAGCCTCGGCCTGGGCGGCGAGCTGGCCGTCTATGTAGATGTGCGCGAGCAGCTCGACCACGATCTGAGGCTGGCGGAGACCGTCAGCTTTTCCCTGCTGGCAGTGTTGCTGGTGTGGGTGTTCCGCTCCGGCGTGGCGGCCGTGCTGCCCCTGATCGTCGGCGCGGTCACCATCGTCAGCAGCATCGCCTGCCTCAAGCTGGCGACCTTGTTTACCGACATCAACGTCTATGCGCCCAACGTCGTATCCATGCTCGGCCTCGGCCTGGCGGTGGATTACAGCCTGTTCATGGTGTCGCGCTTCCGCGAGGAACTGGCCAACGGCCAGGAGCCGGAAGCGGCCCTCTATACCACGATGCTGACCGCCGGACGCACCCTGATGTTCAGCGGCGTCACCGTGGCGGCCAGCCTGCTCTGCCTGTTCCTGCTGCCGCAGCGCTTCTTTCACAACATGGGCCTGGCCGGCGGCATCTCGGTGGCCTCGGCCATGCTGACCACGGTGTTGCTGCTGCCGACCCTGCTCTTCCTGCTTGGCCACCGCGTCAACCGGCTGGTGCCGCCCTTCCTGGTGTTGCATAGCCACGACATGAGCGAGAACGGCAACTGGTACCGGTTCAGCCATTTCGTCATGCGCCATGCCCGCAAGGTGCTGCTGGGGTCGCTGGCGATCCTGCTGGTGATGGGACTGCCGGTGAAGGACATGAAAGTGGGGCCGGCGGACAGCCGTTCCCTGCCCCTCACGGCGGAAAGCCGCCAGGTTCAGCAGACCCTGGAGGCCCACTTCACGACCAGCGAGATCACCCCGATCATGGTGGTGGTGCGCAGCCGCGACGCATTGACCACACCTGAGAGCCTGGCGGCACTGCACCGGCTGTCGACCGAGATCAGCGCGCTTCCCGGCATTACCCGCGTGACCGGACTGATGGACCTGGACCCCTCGTTCGGCCTGGCCGACTACCAGCTGCTGTATCAATATCCCGATCAGTTCCCGCAGGCGGCCAGTGCGCTGGCCGAGTTCAGCCGCGACCGCAACACCCTGATGTACGTGCACTTCAAGCCCGACCCCACCTCGCCGGAGGCGCGCGAACTGGTCGCCCGCATCCGCGCCCTGCCTGAACAGCCCGAGTTCCAGGAAATCCATGTCGGTGGTTTTCCGGCCTTCCATCTCGACTATCTGGACACCCTGAGCACGCATGTCCCCATCGTCCTGCTGGCCATCGTCGGGGTGATCTTCGTGCTGCTGTTCCTGATGCTGGGCAGCCTGCTGGTCCCGCTCAAGGTCGTGCTGACCAACCTGCTGTCGCTCTCGGCGACCTTCGGCGCCCTGGTCTGGATCATCCAGGAAGGCCACCTCTCCGGGCTGCTCGGCTTCACCCCCCAGGGCGCGCTCGACGGCACCATCCTGGTGCTGATCTTCGCCAGCGCATTCGGGCTGTCGATCGACTACGAGGTGTTCCTGCTCTCCCGGGTCAAGGAAATGTGCGACCTGACCAAGGGCGACAGCCTGAAATCGGTGTCCATGGGCATGCAGCGCAGCGGGCCCATCATCACCAACGCGGCCTTGCTGATCGGCGTGGTGCTGGGCGCCTTCGCCATGGGGGAAGTGGTGTTCATCAAGGCCATCGGCCTGGGTCTATTATTGTCGGTGCTGGTCGACGCCACCCTGGTGCGCATGCTGCTGGTGCCGGCCACCTTGCGCCTGCTGGGCTGGTTGAACTGGTGGGCGCCGAAGCCGCTGATGCGGGTATATCAACGCCTGAACCTGGGTGAAGGCGAAACTGATTTCAGGGAAAAACACTGATGAAGCATGGATTACTCAGCCTGATCCTGGCTGCCGTAAGCCTATGGCCGATGGCAGGCCGCGCCGACCTGACGCTGTCCGGTTACAGCGCCGTGGGCGCGTTCGGCATGCCCATGTCGAGCCAGGAACGCATCTATATCCACGACAACACGGTCCGGCGGGATTTCGTCGATCGCGGCCGCTACTTCAGCCAGCTGTTCGATCTGGCCAAGCATCAGGTCGCCGTGATCGACCATGCCAGCCGGCTGATCCAGATCCACGACCTGAGGAACCTGCAGGCCACCACCGAAGTCAGCGCCCCGGCAAACAGCATGAAGATGACCATGGAAAAGACCGGGCAGACGCGGCCGATGCGGAACTGGAACTGCGAGGCGTACAACCTGAATGCCAGCATACCCACCCGGCTGGGCAACGAGGAAACCGTGTTCCACCTGAAAGGCCATATCTGGCTGGCCAGCGACACGCCCGAACAGACCGCGGTCAGCAGCCTGATCAAATTCACCCGGCAAGCCGATTTCTTCATGGGCATCCCGGCCGTGGCCAAGGTCACGCCGGCGCAATCGCGACTGTTCAGCGAGATCATCCGCAAGCTGGCGCCCAAGGGCCTGCCGTGTTCCTGCGAGCTGGAAACCAGCTACGAAGGCAACGGCCCGATGGCCAACCTGGCCCGCAGGATGCCGACCCGGCTCAACATCGCCTTCCAGGATTTTTCCGGCGCGCCGATCAAGGACGATATGTTCACCCTGCCGGCCGGCTATATGGTCCGCCAGTAAGGCAAAGGGCGCGACCGACGGTCACGCCCACCGGCATCAACCCGACCGGGTCTTGTAATAGCGCATCGGCGCGGCCTTGGCCTCCCGCGTCCGCTGGTTGACCACCGATCGTTTCAGCCGGCCCATCACGTGCATCTCGCAGGCCTTGCAGTCGAAGCGCAGGGTCAGCGTCTCGTCGCCGTTGACCAGGTTGAGCGGCTCGGCCTTGACCGTACCGTGTACGCCGAGGACGCCCTGGGTCTGGCGCGGGCACAGGCTGAGCGAGTAGCGCACGCAGTGCTTGGTGATCATCAGCGAGACCTCGCCCTCTTCCTCGTGGCTTTCATAGGCGGCGGCGATCAGTTTCACACCGTGGCGGGCGTAGAAGTCGCGCGCCTTGGTGTTGTATACGTTGCCGAGGTAGGACAGGGTGTCGTCCGGGTAGCTGGCCGGGCGTTCGGCGGCGCGCGGCAGGCGTTCCAGGCCGGCCCGGCGTGCGGCCTCGAGCGCCTCGACGGCGTCGCGGCGTAGCTGGTTGACCGTCGAGGCGGGGATGAACCAGGGCTGGCTCAGGGCCAGCATGATCTCGATCGGCTCGAACAGGGTCGCGCCCAGTTTGGCCAGGTTTTCGCGCAGGCTGGCCTCGGCGCGGGCCGCATCCTTGGCCGGCTCCAGGGCCTGGGCAACCGTGGCGGTGGCGGTGTAGCCGTCCTCGTCGGTGAGCGTGAGCGCGATGCCCTCGGCGGTCTCGGCGAGGCGCAGCCAGACGCCGATGCGCCGGTCGGCCGATTTCCTGTCGAGCAGGCGTTGCCAGCTCTGGTCGCGGTTGCGGTTGATCTCGATGCCGGGGCGCAGATCCTTCAGTTCGGCGATGCGGTCCTTCGGGCGTACCCGCCAGCGCTGGTCGCCGACCTTTTCCGCCTCGTTGATGGCCATGCCCGTCAGCTCCTTATGCAGGTCGTAGTAGCAGAGGCCGTCGCCGTTGTTGAGGGTGACCGCGGTCTCGATCTCGACCCAGTCGGGGCCGGCCTTGCTCACCCAGCCGATCGGCCGGCCGGGGTTCTTCGGGCTGTCGAAGGCGCCGATGTCCTGTTGCCGGCCCTGGACGAAGTAGTCGGTGGCGCCGCGGTTGAAGTTGAGCTCGGGGTCGGGCGTGAAGGTGAACGTGCAATGACCGCTGGAGGCGCGCGCCAGCTCGGGCCGCCGCTCCAGGATGTCGTCGAGCAGGCGCCGGTAGTGGGCGGTGACGTTCTTGACGTAGCCCATGTCCTTGTAGCGGCCCTCGATCTTGAAGCTGCGGATGCCCTTGTCGATCAGCACCTCCAGGTTGCCGCTCTGGTTGTTGTCCTTCAAGGACAGCACGTGCTTGTCGTGGGCGACGATGCGGCCCTGGGCGTCGGTGACCTGGTAGGGCAGCCGGCAGGCTTGGCTGCAATCGCCCCGGTTGGCGCTGCGCCCGGTCTGGGCATGGCTGATGTAGCACTGGCCGCTGTAGGCGACGCACAAGGCGCCGTGGACGAAGAACTCCAGGGGCACCGTGGTGGCGGCGCGGACGGCGGCGATCTCGGCCAGGGTCAGCTCGCGCGCCAGGACCAGTTGCGACAGGCCAGCCGCCTCCAGGAAGGCCGCCTTGGCCGGCGTGCGGATGTCGCACTGGGTGCTGGCATGGAGCTGGATGGGCGGCAGGTCCAGTTCCAGCAGGCCCATGTCCTGGACGATCAGGGCGTCGACGCCAGCATCCCAGAACTGCCAGGCCAGCTTGCGCGCCGGCTCCAGTTCGTCGTCGCGCAGGATGGTGTTGAGGGTAGCGTAGATGCGCGCGCGGTAGCGGTGGGCGTGCTCGACCAGGCGGGCGATCTCGGCCACCGGGTTGTCGGCGCTGCTGCGGGCGCCGAACGACGGCCCGCCGATATAGACGGCGTCGGCGCCGTGGTTCACCGCCTCGATGCCGATGGCGGCGTCGCGGGCGGGGGCGAGCAGTTCGAGTTGATGGTCGAGCATGGTGCGGGCCGGGTTGGATACAGGCTCGATTCTACTAGGTCGCTCGCCTCCACAAGACACTGCGTACATTCACTCATGGAGCGCACACAAATACGCTATTCCCCACCAAGCGACTACCCGCCTCACCTGATACCCGGCCCGATTCAAATCAATAAACTGAAACTACACCGCGATTGACA
>JBAZLW010000074.1:0-9700 GCA_041650095.1 Hydrogenophilaceae bacterium
ATGAACGTGCAGTTCGCCATCAAGGGCAACGACGTCTATGTCCTGGAAGTGAACCCGCGCGCCTCGCGCACGGTGCCCTTCGTGTCCAAGGCCACCGGCCGGCCGCTGGCCAAGATCGCCGCCCGCTGCATGACCGGGATCTCGTTGAAGGATCAGGGCGCGGTGCGGGAAGTGATCCCGCCCTACTACTCGGTCAAGGAAGCGGTGTTTCCGTTCCGCAAGTTCCCCGGCGTCGATCCCATCCTCGGCCCCGAGATGAAGTCCACCGGCGAGGTCATGGGCGTGGCGGAACGCTTCGGCGAGGCCTTCCTGAAGGCCCAGTACGCCGCCAGCGTGAGCCTGCCGAAGAAAGGCAACGTGTTCATCTCGGTGCGCGACAACGAACATCCGGACGTGGTCCAGATCGCCCGCCACCTCAACGACCTCGGCTTCAAGGTGCTCGCCACCAAGGGCACCGCCAACAGCATCGAGGCGGCCGGGTTGCCGGTGACGAGGGTCAACAAGGTGGCCGAAGGGCGTCCGCACATCGTCGACATGATCAAGAACCAGGAGGTTCAGCTCATCGTCAACGTGGTCGAGGACAAGCGCGCGATCAAGGATTCGTCCTCGATCCGCACCGCCGCGCTGGCCCAGAACGTGCCCTACTACACCACCCTGGCCGGAGCCGAGGCAGCCTGCCTGGGCATGAAGGACCGGGGCGACATCACCGTTTACGATTTGCAGAGCCTGCATCGGCGTTTGAGCTGAGCGGGCCGGAGGAAAACCCATGCATAAGGTCCCATTGACCGTGACCGGCGCTGAACTGCTGAAGGCGGAACTGCAGCGTCTGAAGTCGGTCGAGCGTCCCAGCGTCATCGCCGCCATCGCCGAGGCCCGTTCCCACGGCGACCTGTCGGAGAACGCCGAATACGACGCCGCCAAGGAAAAACAGGGCTTCATCGAAGGCCGCATCAAGGACCTGGAAGGCAAGCTGTCCAATGCCCAGATCATCGATCCGCGCCACCTCGACGCCGAGGGTCGGGTGGTCTTCGGCGCCACGCTGGAACTGGTCGATGCCGAGACCGGCGACGAGGTGCGCTACCAGATCGTCGGCGACGACGAGGCCGACATCAAGGCCGGCAAGATCTCGGTGTCCTCGCCGATCGCCCGCGCCCTGATCGGCAAGTACGCCGGCGACGTGGCCGACGTGCACGCGCCGGGCGGCCTGCGCCACTATGAAATCCTGGAAGTCCACTACATCTGATGAGAAACCTGCCCGATCTGCTGGCGGCCTGGTCCGTCGCCCTCTGGGTGGGCGGGCTGTGGGCGATCGGCTACCTGGCCGCGCCGACCCTGTTCTATCACCTGGACGACCGTATGCTGGCCGGTTTCCTGGCCGGGCGAATGTTCACCTGGATCGCCTTCGTCGGCATGGTCTGCGGCGGCTGGCTGCTGGTGTTCCGCCTCGGCCGCTTCGGTAGTGCGGCGCTGAAGCAGGGCTTCTTCTGGATCGCCTTGGTGATGCTGCTGTTGACCCTGGCCCAGCATTTCGGCATCCAGCCGATCATGCAGCAGCTCAAGGATCAGGCCATGCCGCAGGACGTCATGAAGAGCCTGTTCAAGGACCGCTTCGCGGCCTGGCACGGGGTGTCCAGCGTGGTCTACCTGATCGAATCGCTGCTCGGCCTGGTCCTGGTGGCGAAACAGAATTCACGGTAGGGCGAGGCGGGGCTCCTCGGCCGGCTTGTAGATCAGCAGCAGTTTGCCGATGTGCTGCACCGGGGCGCAGTCGAGTTGGCCGCAGATCTCCGCCAGCCAGGCCTCGCGCGCGGCACGGTCGTCGCCGAGGCAGCGAATCTTGATCAACTCGTGGGCAACCAGGCTGCGGCTGATCTCCTTCAGCACCGCCTCGGTCAGGCCGGCGTTGCCGATCATGACCACCGGCTTGAGATTATGGGCCTGGGCCTTGAGAAACTTGCGCTGTTGCGGCGTTAGATCGAGCATGTAACCCTCCAAAGCGCGCGATATTACATGAAAAGACAAGCCAAGACCCACGCCTGGCACCACCAGCACGTCAGCGACTTCTACGTCCGCCAGGCCAACGAGCAGGGCTGGCGCTCGCGCGCCGCGTTCAAGCTGATGGAGATCGACGACAAGGACCACCTGCTCAAGCCGGGCATGACCGTGGTCGACCTCGGCTGCGCGCCGGGTGGCTGGTGCCAGGTGGCGGCCCAGCGCCTGAAGGGACAGGGCCGCATCATCGGCGTCGACCTCCTGGAGATGGTCGGCATCGGCGGTGTGACCTTCATCCAGGGCGATTTCACCGAGGATGCCGTGCTGGCCGAACTGGTGGCGGCCGGGATCGAAAACAGCGTCGACCTTGTACTTTCCGACATGGCCCCCAATATAAGCGGCGTCGACTCGTCCGATCAGGCCAGGAGTTATTACCTGGTCGAACTGGCCCTGGATTTCGCCCGCCACCATCTGAAACCGGAGGGCGCCTTCCTGGCCAAGGTGTTCCAGGGCGCCGGTTTCGAGGACTATGTGAAACAGTTGCGGGCCACCTTCAAGGTGGTGGCGGTACGCAAGCCCAAGGCCTCGCGGGACCGCAGCCGGGAGGTCTACCTGTTGGCCAAGGGCTTGATAGCCCCGCTCTAACAGGCCAATAGATTGCCTGAACGAACAGTTTGGGATAGGGTCCGAGTTAATTATTTGCTGCGTAGTCGCACGAAGGAATCAAGTTGAACAACCTTTTCAAGAATGTTGCCATCTGGATGGTCATCGCTCTGGTGCTGATGACCGTCTTCAACCAGTTCGGTGCCCGTCAGGCGGCCCAGAGCCAGGTCGACTACTCCCAGTTCCTGGACGAGGTGAAGCAGGGTCAGGTGGCCAAGGTTTCCATCGATGGCCGCGTCCTGCGCGGCGTGCGCAACGACGGCGCCCGCTTCACCACCTATGCGCCGTCCGATCCCTGGATGGTGTCCGACCTGCTCAAGGCCGGCGTGGTGATCGAGGCCAAGCCCGATGAAGAGCCGTCGATGCTGATGAGCATTTTCGTATCCTGGTTCCCGATGCTGCTCCTGATCGGTGTCTGGGTCTTCTTCATGCGCCAGATGCAGGGCGGCGGCAAGGGCGGCGCCTTTTCCTTCGGCAAGAGCCGCGCGCGCATGCTCGACGAGAACACCAACCAGATCACCTTCGCCGACGTCGCCGGCTGCGACGAGGCCAAGGAAGAAGTAGGCGAACTGGTCGAGTTCCTGCGCGATCCGACCAAGTTCCAGAAACTGGGCGGGCGCATCCCGCGCGGCGTGCTGATGGTCGGCAACCCGGGTACGGGTAAAACGCTGCTGGCCAAGGCCATTGCCGGCGAGGCCAAGGTGCCGTTCTTCTCCATCTCCGGTTCCGACTTCGTCGAGATGTTCGTCGGCGTCGGCGCCGCCCGGGTGCGCGACATGTTCGAGCAGGCCAAGAAATCGGCGCCCTGCATCATCTTCATCGACGAGATCGACGCGGTTGGCCGCCAGCGCGGCGCCGGCCTGGGCGGCGGCAACGACGAGCGGGAACAGACCCTGAACCAGTTGCTGGTCGAGATGGACGGCTTCGAGGGCAATGTCGGCGTCATCGTGATCGCCGCCACCAACCGTCCCGACGTGCTCGACCCGGCCCTGATGCGGCCGGGCCGCTTCGACCGCCAGGTGGTGGTGCCGCTGCCCGATATCCGCGGTCGCGAGCAGATCCTCATGGTGCACATGCGCAAGGTGCCCATGGGCATCGACGTCAAGGCCGACATCATCGCCCGCGGTACCCCCGGCTTCTCCGGCGCCGACCTGGCCAACCTGGTCAACGAGGCGGCCCTGTTCGCCGCCCGCGGCAACAAGCGGGTGGTCGACATGGACGACTTCGAACGGGCCAAGGACAAGATCATGATGGGCGCCGAACGCCGCTCCATGATCATGCCCGAGGAAGAGCGCCGCAACACCGCCTACCACGAGTCCGGCCATGCCGTGGTGGCGCGCTCCCTGCCCAAGACCGACCCGGTGCACAAGGTCACCATCATCCCGCGCGGCCGCGCCCTGGGCGTGACCATGCAACTGCCCACCGAGGACCGCTACAGCCAGGACAAGGAACGCCTGCTGTCGACCATCTGCGTCCTGTTCGGCGGCCGCATCGCCGAGGAGGTGTTCATGCACCAGATGACCACCGGCGCCTCGAACGACTTCCAGCGCGCCACGGAACTGGCCAAGCGGATGGTCACCCAGTGGGGCATGTCGGACAGCCTCGGCACCATGGTCTATGGCGAGGAGGAGGGCGAAATCTTCCTGGGCCGCTCGGTCACCACCCACAAGAGCATTTCCGAGGCGACCCTGCAGAAGGTTGACGTCGAGGTGCGCCGGATCATCGACGAGCAGTACGGCCGCGCCCGCAAGATCATCGAGGACAACCGCGACAAGATCGAGGCGATGACCCATGCCCTGCTGGAATGGGAGACCATCGACGCCGAGCAGATCGACGACATCATGACCGGCAAGCCGCCGCGTCCGCCCAAGCCGTCCTCGCAGCCGCCGGTCAAGCCCAGCGGCGACAGCCCGAGCGCGCCGGCCCCGACCGCAACCCCGGCCGAAGAGGCCTGAAACAGAGACAAGATACAAGGTTCAAGATTCAAGGTCCCGCAAGGGGCAAACCAGTTGAATCTTGCATCTTGCATCTTGCATCTTGCATCTTGCGTCTTGCGTCTTGCGTCTTGCGTCTTGCATCTTGCGTCTTGAATCTTGCCCCTTGAATCTTGCCCCTGACCGACCCTTGGTCATGGGCATCGTCAACGTCACCCCGGACTCCTTCTCCGACGGTGGCCGTTACGTCGACCCGGGTGCGGCCATCCGCCATGCCGGGCGCCTGGCGGAAGAGGGTGCCGATATCCTCGACATCGGCGGCGAATCGACCCGGCCCGGCGCCCAGCCGGTCTCCATACAGGCGGAACTCGACCGCGTCATGCCGGTGCTGGAAGGCATCCATGGCCTGGGCGTGCCGGTTTCGGTCGACACCATGAAGCCCGAGGTCATGCGCGCCGCCGTCGCCGCCGGTGCGGCGATGATCAACGACGTCTACGGCTTTCGCGCCCCGGGCGCCTGGGCGGCGGTCAGGGACAGCGATTGCGCGCTGTGCATCATGCACATGCTGGGCGAGCCGCGCACCATGCAGGACTCGCCGCATTACGACGACGTCGTGGCCGAGGTCGAGGCCTTCCTGGCCGAACGCATCGCCAGCGCCGAAGCGGCCGGGATCGCGCGCGAGCGGCTGGTGATCGATCCCGGTTTCGGTTTCGGCAAGACCCTGGACCATAACATCGCCCTGATGCGCGCCTTGCCCGGGCTGGCCAGGCTGGCGCCGGTACTGGCCGGGGTGTCGAGGAAGCGGATGATCGGCGCCCTCACCGGACGGGATATCCAGGACCGGCTGGCCGGCAGCCTGGCGGCGGCGCTCCGGGCGGTGGACAATGGCGCCGTCATCGTGCGGGTGCACGATGTCCGGGAAACGGTCGATGCGCTGAAGGTCTGGCAGGCCACGTGTTGAAGTAGAGCAGCGATCAGCCTCCGCCCCGCCAAGTTGTTAAGATCACGAACCGGCAGACAAGGGATAGGGTAGACATGAGCAGGAAATATTTCGGCACCGACGGCGTGCGCGGCAAGGTGGGCGAGGCGCCCATCACCCCCGATTTCGTCATGCGCCTGGGCTATGCCGCCGGCAAGGTGCTGGTCGCCACCGAACACGAGGCGCTGCACGGCGAGCGGCCGTGCGTGCTGATCGGCAAGGACACACGGGTCTCCGGTTACATGCTGGAGTCCGCCCTGGAGGCCGGCTTCACCGCCGCCGGCGTCGACGTGCGCCTGACCGGGCCGATCCCGACTCCCGGTATCGCCTACCTGACCCGCGCCCTGCGCCTGCAGGCCGGGGTGGTCATCTCGGCCTCGCACAACCCGTATGACGACAACGGCATCAAGTTCTTCTCCGCCTCCGGCTCCAAGCTGCCGGACGCGATCGAACTGGCCATCGAGGCCGCCCTCGACCAGCCGATGCTGACCGCGCCGTCCCGGGGGCTCGGCAAGGTCAAGCGCCTCGACGACGCGGCCGGCCGCTACATCGAGTTCTGCAAGAGCACCTTCCCGCACGACATGGACCTGCGCGGCCTGCGCGTGGTGGTCGACTGCGCCAACGGCGCCGGCTACCACATCGCCCCGCCGGTGTTCCACGAACTCGGCGCCGACGTGATCGCCATCGGCAACGAGCCGGACGGCTTCAACATCAACCATGCCTGCGGCGCCACCCACCCGGAAACCCTGGTCAAGGCCGTGCGCAAGCACCGCGCCGACGTCGGCATCGCTCTGGACGGCGACGGCGACCGCCTGATCATGGTCGACGATCACGGCGAGATCGCCGACGGTGACCGCCTGATGTACGCCATCGCCCGCCACCGCCACGAGAACGGCCTGCTCAAGGGCGGCGTGGTCGGCACCCTGATGACCAACCTCGGCACCGAAACCGCCCTGCGCGCGCTTGGCTGCGATTTCCGCCGTGCCCAGGTGGGCGACCGCTACGTCCTGGAGATGCTCAACGAGCATGGCTGGCAACTGGGCGGCGAGACCTCCGGCCACATCCTCTGCCTGGACCGCCACAGCACCGGCGACGGCATCGTCTCCGCCCTCCAGGTCCTGGCCGCGCTGCGCAGTTCCGGGCGCAAGCTGGCCGACACCATCCGCGACTGCCCGGTGTTCCCGCAGGTGCTGATCAACGTGCGCCTGGCCAAGCGCTTCAAGCTGGACGGCCAGCCCGGGATCACCAGCGCGGTCGAGGCGGTCGAGAACGAACTGGGCGACAGCGGCCGGGTCGTCCTGCGCGCCTCCGGCACCGAGCCCTTGATCCGGGTCATGGTGGAAGGCCGCGACGAGGCCCAGGTCAACCGCTGCGCCGAGCGCATCGCCGAGGCGGTGCGGGTGGCGGCGGGGGTATGAGAGGAGGCGCTTGGTCGATCGCGAAATGATCCCCCTCGACGAGCTAACGGCACCGGTGACGACTTCGCCTGAGGATGAGCGAGCTGTTTGTCTGTTTCTGCGCACCTTTTCGAGGTTTGAGCATGCGTTAAAGAGATGCGGTCATGCGGAGATGGCAGGGGGCGGTAACAAAAAGATTACGGTGAAATGGCGGGAGTGGGCCGGTAATGAAAAAATAGTAGCGTCCTTTCAGCCGGGGTCGGAATTCTGGCTGGAAGTTCAGCTTCTTCTGGAAAAGCCGCCGGCCCGTGAAGTCTTGGATGAATGCAAACAGCCAAAATTTGAAGAAGAAACGCCAGTGGCTCGCACTGATGCCAACTTGAAGTGGTTGTTGGAGATGACTTACAGGATTCGCAACAATCTCTTCCATGGTGCGAAATGGCCGCTGGATCCGGCACGTGATCCGCCTCTGCTGATGGCGGGCATGGCTGTCTTGCGCAAATGCTTGGTCCTGGATAAGGACCTGAAAAGGGCCTACGAGACTCTATCGTAGATAAGCCGGATGGAAACGCATGAAACGACAATGGCCCGGACTTGCCGGGCCATTGTCATGGTGGTGTGTGCCTTTTAGCCGGCCTGGCCGTTCAGAAAGTGGCGGGCGTAGGTCGGGCTGACTTTGAGCATGGGCAGCAGGATCAGGATGTCGGCGGTGTTGAAGTCCGGGTCCCAGGCCGGTTCGCCGCAGACATAGGCGCCGGCGCGCAGGTAGCCCTTGATCAGGGGTGGCACGATGGCGGCGGCTTCGCTGGTCAAGGCATTCAGCGGCAGCGGGCAGCGCGGGAACACCCGCCATTCCACCGGGGCCAGGTGCTTTTCCCGGATGGCGTGCCAGACCCCGGCGGCGTTATGACCGCCGTCCTGCATGCCGATGCTGGCGCAGCCCATCAGGTAGTCGTAGCCGCGTTCCTTCATGTAGTCGGCGAGGCCGGACCAGAGCAGGGCGATGGTGCCGCCGCTGCGGTAGTCGGGATGCACGCAGGAGCGGCCGATCTCGACCATGCGCTCGCGGATGTGGCCCAGGCGGGTGAGGTCGAATTCCTGGTCGGAATAGAAGCTGCCTAGCTTCTTGGCGGCATTCGGGTTCAAAATGCGGTAGGTGCCGACCACCTCGCCGGTGTCCAGGTCGCGCACGATCAGGTGGTCGCACCAGCGGTCGTACAGGTCGATGTCGAGGCCCGGCTCGGGCGTATTCAGACGCGCGCCCATCTCTTCGGCGAAGACCTGCCAGCGCAGTTTCTGGGCTTCGCGGATCTCGTCATGGCCAGTGGCCAGGCCGACGTGGAAGTGGCGCTTTTTTCGGCTCTCTCCTACCTGCAATCCGGTATGCATGATGGTTCGGTTTCCTTCTCGTGGGTGGTGTGAATACTCTAGGAAGGCGTCGTGACAGAGGGATTAACCGACGGTGAAAGATTGGTTACCTGCAACAAAGCGGATCAGGCGGCTGCGGCCTGCTCCAGCAGGGTTCCTGCCGCCGTCCGCCGACGCTCCACGAACAGGCTGTTGCCGGGGATTTTCTTGGCCTGCTTCTTGGCGATGGCCGCCGCGGTGGCCACCTCGTGATGGGACTGGAAGTAAGCCGGGTCGACCTCGACGACGCCGATCGACAGGGTGGGCAGGGGGTGGAACACGGTGTGGCCGGCACGGTCCTCGCTGAAATAACCGCCGTCTGCATCGTGCTCGGGTTGGTACAGCATTCTGCCGCTCGAATCGAAGCGGTCGAGGATCGTCCGGCAGCGTGCCTCCCAGTCCTCGCTGCGGAACAGGATGAAAAAGTCGTCGCCGCCGATGTGGCCGAGAAAATCCCGGCTGCTGTTGATGCCTTCCTTGAGGACCTCCGAAACCAGCAGGATGGCTTCGTCGCCGCGATCGTAACCATAGATGTCGTTGAACGGCTTGAAGTTGTCCAGGTCGCAGTAGGCGGCCCGGAAGCGTGTCCCGGCTGCCAGCAGGTGCTCGATATGGTTGTTGATCGGCACGTTGCCGGGCAACAGGGTGAGCGGGTTGGAATAGCGCGCCGCGGCGATCTGAAGTTGCATGATCACCTGCATCAGGTCGTAGCCCGACCCGATGCCGAGATACTGCCCGTTGTCGGTGATGATGAAGCCGTCGGTGAAGGTGGCCTTGCCTTTGTTGACGACCAGCTTGCTGAGTTCCTCCACCGGGGTCGATTGATCGACCACCAACGGGGTCGGGTCCATGAACTGGGTGCAGGAGCGGCGGCCGTGCAGCTCGCGCACGAAGACGCGCGAGAAATGGTCGATCAGGGTGTAGCGGTTGACCAGGCCGATCGGCCGGCCGTTCTCGACCACGGCGAGGGCATGCAGGTGCGCATTGACCTTGAACAGGTCCAGGGCGGATTCGTTGCTGTCGAGTGCGCTCAGCACCGGCGCCTCGATCAGCAGCTTGCTGGCCTGGACATTGAAGCCGTGCGAGGACTGGCTGCGCCCGGTGGTCTTGATCGCCTCGATCGCCTCCAGGCTGAGCCCGGGCGTGGTGGCAGGGCGGCCGATGAAATAGCCCTGGCCGAAACTGATGCCCAATTCACGCATCAGGCTCAGCTCGGCCCGGGTCTCCACGCCCTCGGCGATCAGCCGGGCGCCGGAGTTGACGGCGATCTGCTGCAGCGAGCGGACGAACTGCAGTTTCACCGGGTCCTGGTTGATGCCGGAGCAGAA
>JBAZLW010000075.1:0-9684 GCA_041650095.1 Hydrogenophilaceae bacterium
GAGGCCGAATTCGGCGTTGTCCTCGAACAGCGAATTCGACCAGGCCGGACCCTGGCCCTGGGCATTGACCGTGTAGGGCGTGGTCGGCAGGTTGCCGCCGAAGATCGACGAGCAGCCGGTGGCGTTGGCGATCAGCATGCGGTCGCCGAACAACTGGGTCGCCAGGCGGATGTAGGGCGTCTCGCCGCAACCGGAGCAGGCGCCGGAGAACTCGAACAGCGGATCGAGCAGCATCGAGCCCGGGATGGTGGTGTGCTTGACCAGGCAGCGGTCGAATTCGGGCAGGGCCTCGAAAAAGGCGAAGTTCGCACCTTCCTGTTCGCGCAGCGGCGCGACCGCCTGCAGGTTGATCGCCCGGTGGGTCGGGTCGGCCTTGTCGTGGATCGGGCAGGCCTCGATGCAGTCGCCGCAGCCGGTGCAGTCCTCGGGCGCGACCTGGTAGCTGATCTCGGTGCCGGCCGGGTATTCCTTGCTCTTCGCCGGCACGTGCTTGAAGGTCGGCGGTGCGCCGGCGGCCAGTCCGGCCGGGAAGGCGCGGGCACGGATCGCGGCGTGCGGGCAGACGAACACGCACTTGCCGCACTGGGTGCACAGGTCGGCGTCCCAGACCGGGATCTCCAGGGCGATGTTGCGCTTCTCGTATTTCGAGGTGCCGACCGGCCAGACCCCGTCGGGCGGGAACAGCGACACCGGCAGGTCGTCGCCGTGGCCGTGGATGATCGGCAGGGTGACGGTCTCGACGAAGGCCGGCAGCCGGTGTGCCGGGACGGCCGCAGCGGCCGCCGGGACGGCCCGCTGCGCCGGCACCTCGACCCGGTGCAGATTGGCCAGGGCCATGTCGATGGCCCGGTGGTTGAGTTGCACCATCTCGGCGCTCTTGCGACCGTAGGTCTGCTCGACCGCCCGCTTGATCGCGGCGATGGCCTGGTCACGCGGCAGGATGCCCGAGATGGCGAAGAAGCAGGTCTGCATCACGGTATTGATCCTGCGGCCCATGCCGGCCAGCTCGGCCACCCGATAGGCGTCGATGGCGTAGAGGTCCAGGCCTTTGTCGACAATCTGGCCCTGCACTTCGGCCGGCAGGCTGTCCCAGGCCCGCTCGGCCGGTTCCGGCGTGTTGAGCAGGAACACCCCACCCGGCGCGGCTTGGTCGAGCATGTCGTGGCGGCCCAGGAAGGTCGGCTGATGGCAGGCGACGAAATGCGCGCTGCCCGGCTCGACCCGGTAGGCAGAACGGATGGTCTGCGGGCCGAAGCGCAGGTGCGACACCGTCACCGCGCCGGACTTCTTGGAGTCGTAGACGAAATAGCCCTGGGCGTGAAGGTCGGTGGTCTCGCCGATGATCTTGATCGAGTTCTTGTTGGCCGACACCGTACCGTCCGCGCCCAGACCCCAGAACACCGCGGCCCGGCAGGAACGGGCGGCGTCGGTGCGGAAGCCGGGGCCCCAGGCCAGCGACAGATGAGTGAGATCGTCGTGGATGCCGACGGTAAAGGACGGCCTGGGCCGGTCGGCGGCCATCTCGTCGAACACCGCCATGACCATGCCCGGGGTGAACTCCTTGCTGGCCAGGCCGTAACGGCCGCCGAGCACCCTGGGCAGCGTGCGGCCATAAGCCGCCGCGCGGGCCAGGGCGGTCAGCACGTCCTTGAACAGCGGCTCGCCGTCGGCGCCCGGCTCCTTGGTCCGGTCCAGCACCGCGACGATCCGGACCATCGCCGGCAACGCAGCCAGCAGGGCCTCGGCGTCGAACGGCCGGTATAGCCTGACCTTGACCACGCCGACCCGCTCGCCGCGAGCCGTCAGGTGCTCGACGGTCTCGTGTACGGTCTCGGCACCCGAACCCATGATGACGATCACCCGCTCGGCATCGGCGGCGCCGACGTAGTCGAACAGCCGGTATTGCCGACCGGTGAGGCCGGCGTAGCGGTCCATGGCCGCCTGCACGAGGCCGGGAAAGGCGTCGTAATAGGGATTGCTGCGCTCGCGCGACTGGAAGAACACATCCGGGTTCTGCGAGGTGCCGCGCACCACCGGGTGTTCCGGGGTCAGGGCGCGGGCGCGGTTCTCCGCGACCAGGCGGTCGTCAATCATGGCGCGCAGGGTCGCTTCGTCGACCTCGTCTATCTTGGCCACCTCGTGCGAGGTGCGGAAGCCATCGAAGAAGTGGATCACCGGGATGCGCCCGGCCAGGCTGGCGGCCTGGGCGACGATGGCGAGGTCCTGCGCCTCCTGGACCGAGCCCGCGCACAGCAGGGCGCAGCCGGTGGCCCGGCAGGCCATCACGTCGGAGTGATCGCCGAAGATGGACAGTGCATGCGTGGCCACGGTGCGCGCGGCGACGTGAAGCACGAACGGGTTCAGCTCGCCGGCGATCTTGTACAGGTTGGGGATCATCAACAGCAGGCCCTGGCTGGCCGTGAAGCTGGTCGCCAGCGCCCCGCCGGTGAGCGCGCCGTGCAGCACGCCGGCCGCACCCGCTTCGCTCTGCATCTCGATGATGCCGGGCACTGCGCCCCACAGGTTGGGCCGGCCATCGGCGGCCCATTCGTCGGCATGCTCGCCCATCGGCGAGGCCGGCGTGATGGGATAGATGGCGATCACCTCGTTGGCCAGGTAGGCCACGCGGGCGACCGCCTCGTTGCCGTCGAGGGTCTGTTGCGTTCTGGGGGGCATCGTCGGGTTTGCTGAAGTCACCCCCTCATACTAGTCGCTAACACCGACAGGGGCGACGACTAGGGCCCGGCCATCTCCAGGTCCATGCGGATGGCGTCGATGCCGGCCTTGGCGCAGGCCTCGTCCTGTTCGCCGGTCGCCGCGCCGGACACGCCGACCGCGCCGACGATGTTGCCGGCCGCCTCGATCGGCAGGCCACCGGCCGAGAACACCAGGCCGTCCACCTTGCCGACCGAGAACGGCTTGGTGAAGCGGTTCTCCATGGTCGACAGGGGGGCGTTGAAGTTGACCGCGGTAAAGGCCTTCTGGCGGCTGATCTCGATCGACACCTTGGGAGCCAGGGTGTCGCGGATGAACACCATGGGATCGCCGCTGCGGTCGACCACGGTGACGCCGATCTGGATGCCTTCCTTGCGGCAGGCATCGATCGCGCCATGGGCAATCTTGCCGGCGGCCTCCATGGTCAGGCGCGGGATCTTGACGATCACCTGCAGGTCGGCGGCGGCGGCCGACAGGGTCAGCAGGGATAGGGAAAGGGCAAGGACTGGTTTGATCATGGTTATCTCCTCTCGAATGCGAATGGCGATTCTAGACCCTTACGGTGGTGCAACGCGCGCCAAACCCGCGCTGAGCATCTCGGCCGCGGCGGCGGCCGGGAGCGGCCGGCTGAAATGATAACCCTGGGCCTGCTCGCAGCCTTCCCGTTCCAGCCACAGCGCCTGCTCGACCTCTTCGACGCCCTCGGCGATGACGATCAGCTTGAGGCTGTGCGCCATCTGGATGATGGCGCGCACGATCGAGGCGTCGTCGGGATCGGCCATCATGTCGCGCACGAAGGACTGGTCGATCTTGAGCCGGTTGACCGGCAGGCGTTTGAGATAGGTCAGCGAGGAATAGCCGGTGCCGAAGTCGTCGATCGACATGTTCACGCCCAGTTCGCGGATCCGGTCCATGGCCGCGAGTACGGCATCGATGTCGTGCAGCAGCATGGACTCGGTCAGCTCCAGCTCCAGCAGGCCGGGTTCCAGGCCGGTCTCGGCCAGCACCCCGGTGATGGTCTCCACCAGGCCGCCGCGGCGGAACTGCAGCGCAGAAAGGTTCACCGCCACCGGCACCCGGACGCCCAGGCTGTCCTGCCATTCCCGGGCCTGGCGGCAGGCCTCGCGCAGCACCCAGGCCCCGATCGGCAGGATCAGGCCGCTCTCTTCCGCGACCGGGATGAAGCGGCCCGGCATGACCAGGCCGAGTTCCTTGTTGTGCCAACGCAGCAGGGCCTCGAAACCCAGTATGCGCCCGCTCTTGAGGTCGACCTGGGGCTGATAATGGAGGAGGAATTCGTCCTGCGCCAGGGCATGGCGCAGGCGGTTCTGCATCTGCAGGCGCTCGAAGGCGTGAACGTTCATCTCCTCGGTGAAGAAGCGGTAGGTGGCACGCCCGGACTCCTTGGCCGAATACATCGCCATGTCGGCCTTTTTCAGGAGGGTGTCGAATTCGTCGCCGTCGTCCGGAAAGATGCTGATGCCGATGCTGCCCGAGGTGTGCAATTCCTGTCCGTCGACCTCGATCGGCTGGCCCAGCCGTTCGACGATGTGCCGGGCCACGGCATCGGCACCGTTTTCGTCCTCGAGGCCGGACAGGATGACCAGGAATTCGTCGCCGCCCTGCCGGCTGATGGTGTCGCTGCTGCGCACCGCCTCGTTCAGGCGGCCGACCACCTGCTGCAGCAGGTGGTCGCCGGCCTGGTGGCCCAGGGTGTCGTTGATGTTCTTGAAATTGTCCAGGTCGAGGAACAGCAGCGCCACCTTGCGCGACTCCCGTGCCGCCAGGGCGATCGCCTGCTCGAAGCGGTCGCGTGCCAGGATGCGGTTGGGCAGCCGGGTCAGGGCATCGTGATGGGCCATGAACTCGACCTGCTGACGGGCCAGGCGCAGGTCGGTGACGTCCTGGACGGTGCCGACCGCAAACAGGGGATGGCCGTTCGCATCGAAGCTCAACTCGGCGCGCTCATGCACCCAGCGCACTTCGCCGCCGACCAGGATGCGGTGTTCGATGTCATAGGCATCGCCGTGCAGGGCCGCGTCCCAGGCCACCAGAAGCGGCTCGCGGTCGTCCGGATGGATATGGGCGAGCAAGAGTTCCAGGTTCATCGGCGTAGTCTGCGCGATGCCGAACATGCGGTAGGTCTCGGCCGACCATTCCAGCCGGTTCAACTGGATATTCAGATACCAGCTGCCGGTTCGGGCCACCGCCTGGGCGCGGTTCAGATTTTCCTCGCTGCGCAGCAGGGCCTCCTGCGATTCGACCAGGTTGCGCCAGGCATCCTCGACCAGGCTGAAGCCGATCTGCTCGAGCAGGCGGTGCTGGGTCAGCATGCCGACGATGCAGGCGTCCTCGTCGACCACCGCGAGGTGGCGCAGGTGGTGATCGAACATCAGGCCGGCCGCCTCGGTGAAGCTGGCACGGGTGCCGACCACCTTGACCGGGCCCTGCATCACGTCGCGCATGGCCAGCGTCCCCGGCGGCACCCCGCTGGCGATCAGGGCCGGGATGTCGCGCTCGGTGACGATGCCGAGCGGTTGCCGGCCGGACACCACCAGGACATAGGACGCGCCCTTGGCCACCATCAGCTTGAGCCCGTCATCCAGGCTGGCATGCGGGGGCAGCAAGGGCATCTCGCGGTCCATGATGTCGGTGAGACTGTCGAGCCGGGACAGCAGGCGCAGGCCCAGGTGGCTGCGGAAATCGGTTTCGCTGACCATGCCGATCACCTCGCCGGTGCCGCCGAGCACGACCAGGTGGCGGATTTGCCGGCTCATGGTCAGGGTGTAGGCGCTGGCGAAGTCGAGGTCGGCCGGCGCGGTCAGCACGGGTGCGCTCATCAACCCGGATACCGGCGTCTCCGGTGCAACCTGGTCGTGCATGAAACGGACCAGATCGCGCTCGGTCAGGATACCGACCAGCCTGCCGTCGACCAGCACCAGCAGCGAGGATATGTGTTCAGCCGCCATCCGGCGCGCCGCCACTGCCAGCGTGCAGTCAGGGGACACGTGCCGGACGTCGCGCTGCATGATGTCCGAGAGTTGAAAATCGCTGATTGGGGGCATGGGTCCAAGCCAAGGGGTAGCCGATAAGAATACCCTTTAATCGGCCGGCGCGGTCAGCCTGCGCTCAGGATCTCTCCGCGAGCCTTTTCACCTGGAACAGGGTATTGCGCTCATCCTCCTCCAGCATGGCCCGGATGTAATGCACCGTCGCCCGGTAGCGGGGAATGATGTTGTGTTTCAGGGCATTGACCCGCATCCGGGTCTTGCGACTGGCCGCCAGGAGACGCCAGAGCGCGTTCTCCGCCTCGCCCAGGCGGGCCAGGGTGAGGGTCAGCCTTTGCAGGCGCAGGCGCGCCTCGTCGAAGCTGGGATCGGTCCACATCAAGCCGACCGGCTGCAGCGGCAGCGGCTCGACGGTGACGCTGGGATATTCCACCCCCACGCTCGACCGGGCCAGTATCTTGATCGATACTGCCGGCTTCAGCCCCACCGCCGCCTGGCGCAGCATCTGGCCACCCATGCGCATGTGCACGATGCCCAGCCAGCGATAGGCCTCGGCCAGTTCGGCGACAGTCTGGGCGCGCAGCTGCCGGTACTGGCCCAGGCGGTCGTAAACCAGCCGGGTGAGCAGGTCGCGCTTCTTCTCCAGCATGGTCTGGCCCTGCTCGAGAAAACGCGACTGGCGGCTGATGTGAAGCAGCGAGTTCTTGGTCGGCGGGACCGGCAGGCGGGATTTCATCCGAAATCAGTGGAGAGTGGAGAGTGGAGAGTGGAGAGAACAAACCAGGGGCTCATCTCTCTCGGCTCTCAACTCTCGGCTCTCGACTGCCTTTGTGATATTTCGCCAGTTCCTCTTCGCTGAGCCGGGTCAGGGCCGCCACCGGCAGCATCGACAGAAGGTCCCAGGCCAGGTCGAGGCTGGCGTAGACGTCGCGTTCCTCGTCCTCGCCCTGGCCGACGAAGCGGCGCTCGAAGGCCTCGGCGAATTCGAGATAGCGGCGGTCGCCCTCGCCCAGGTCTTCGGCCCCGATGATCGCCGCCAGGCCGCGCACCTCGAGCGCCTTGGCATAGCTGGCGAACAGCTGGCTGGCGACATGGGGATGGTCCTCGCGGGTGAAATCGCCACCGATGCCGTCCTTCATCAGGCGCGACAGCGACGGCAGCACCGCCACCGGCGGGTAGATGCCCTGGGCATGGAGTTCGCGCGACAGGACGATCTGGCCCTCGGTGATGTAGCCGGTCAGGTCGGGGATGGGGTGGGTGATATCGTCCGACGGCATCGACAGCACCGGGATCAGGGTGATCGAGCCACGCCGGTCGCGGATCCGCCCGGCCCGCTCATACAGCTCGGCCAGGTCGGAATACAGGTAGCCCGGATAGCCCTTGCGCGCCGGCACGTCGCCGCGCAGCACCGCCACCTCGCGCAGGGCCTCGGCGTAGGCGGTCATGTCGGTCATCACCACCAGGACGTGGTAATCCAGCTCGAAGGCCAGGTATTCGGCCGCGGTAAGCGCCGCGCGCGGGGTCAGCAGGCGCTCGATGACCGGCTCGTCGGCCAGGTTGAGGAACATCACCAGGCGCTCCAGCGCCCCGCTCTCCTCGAAGCTGTCCTGGAAGTAGCGGGCGTCCTGGCTGCTCACCCCGAAGGCCGCGAACACCACCACGAACTCGCTGGCGGCCTCGCCGAGCAGGCGGGCCTGGCGGACGATCTGCGCCGCCACCCGGTTGTGCGGCAGGCCGCCGCCGGAAAAGATCGGCAGCTTCTGGCCGCGGGTCAGGCTGTTCATGCCGTCGAGCGCCGACAGGCCGGTCTGGATGAACTCGCGCGGATAGGCCCGCGCGGTCGGGTTCAGGGCCGCGCCGTTGATGTCGCGGCGCTGGCCCGAGACGATGGGCGGGCGGCCGTCGCGCGGCTGGCCGACGCCGTTGAACACCCGGCCGAGCAGGTCGCGCGACACCGGCAGGCTGTACGGCTCGTCCAGGAAGCGCACCCAGGTCCGCTCCAGATCGAGGCCGTCGGTGCCCTCGAACACCTCGACCATGACGGCCGCGTCCGAGGTCCGGATCACCAGGCCGTTGCGCCGGCGGCCGGCATGGTCGATCAGGCTGACCCGGGTGCCGGCCGCCACGCCGGGCACCCCGGCCATCACCACCATGCCGCCCCGGGCCGAGGCGGCGGTGCGGAATTCGAGGTTCTTCATGAGGCTCCCCCCTCAGCCGGCGCGCCCGAGGCCAGGGTCGGGGCGTATTCCGCCTCCAGCTTCATGAAATCCTGGGCCAGCCCGGCGATCCGGTCCCGCAGCGCGGCCATGTCCCCGGCCCCGTAGCGCGTCTTCCAGCGCCGCGCCTCGTACATCACCGGCAGTTCCAACAGGCGCCGCGCCGGCACGCCCAGGTCGACCAGCTTGATGCCCTGGCGATGGATCTCCAGCAGCCCGGCCAGCAGGCGGTACTGCTTCTCCGGCGAGGCATAGCTGTCCACCTCGTCGGTGGCCGACTGCTGCAACAGCGCCTCCTTGATCAGTTCGGCCGCCTCCAGCGACCAGCGCTGTCCGGAGGACAGGGCATCGACCCCGACCAGGTTGACGATGCGGCGCAACTCCTCGCTCTCGGACAAGAGTTCCAGCGCCCGCGCGCGCGCCTCGGCCCAGCCGGGGTCGACGTTCGCCGCCCACCACTGGGCGGCCTGGCCGACGTAGCCGGAGAAGCTCTCCAGCCAGTCGATGGCGGGATAGTGGCGGGCGTCGGCGAGTTCCTTGGAGAGGGCCCAGAAGGTCTGGATGATCTCCTTGGTGTGGCTGGTCACCGGCTCCGAAAAGTCGCCCCCGGGCGGGCTGACGGCGCCGATCAGGGTGACCGAGCCGTGCTCGCCGGACAGGGCCTCGACCCGGCCGGCACGCTCGTAGAAGGCGGCCAGGCGCGAGCCCAGGTAGGCCGGATAG
This sequence comes from Hydrogenophilaceae bacterium, assembly GCA_041650095.1. GTDB lineage: Bacteria > Pseudomonadota > Gammaproteobacteria > Burkholderiales > Thiobacillaceae > Parasulfuritortus. The sequence goes on from JBAZLW010000075.1 coordinate 8,663, forward strand.
CCCTCCTCCACCGGCATCTGGCCGAGCCGGCCGGCCACCTCGCGCAGGGCCTCGGCCCAGCGGCTGGTGGAGTCGGCCACCATGACCACGTCGTAGCCCTGGTCGCGGAAGTACTCGGCGATGGTGATGCCGACGTAGACCGAGGCCTCGCGCGCCACCACCGGCATGTTCGAGGTGTTGGCGATCAGCAGGGTGCGCTCCATCAGGGGCCGGCCGCTGCGCGGGTCGGTCAGTTTGGGCAGCGACTCCAGGATGTCGGTCAGCTCGTTGCCGCGCTCGCCGCAGCCAACGTAGATGACGATCTCGGCGTTGCACCAGCGGGCGATCTGGTGCTGCAGCATGGTCTTGCCGGCGCCGAACGGGCCCGGGATGGCGGCCTTGCCGCCCTTGAGCAACGGATAGAAGGTGTCGAGTATGCGCTGGCCGGTGATCAGCGGCTGCACGGCATGGTCGCGCCGGCGGAACGGTCGCGGCTGCCGCACCGGCCAGCGCTGGCTGAGGGACAGCTTGCGGATGCTGCCGTCGCGCAGACGGATGCGGGCGATGGTGGCGTCGATGTCATAGTCGCCGGCCGGCGCCAGTTCCAGCAACTCGCCCGAGACGTCGGGCGGCACCAGGATGCGGTGGGCGATGCTGGCGGTCTCCTGCACCGAGCCCAGGACGTCGCCGGCATTGAGCACTGCGCTGCGGTCGGCCGCCGGGATGAAGGACCAGCGCCGGTCGCGCGCCAGCGCCGGGATCTGGACACCGCGGGCGATGCGGTCACCGGTGGCCAGGCGGACCGCCTCGAGCGGCCGCTGCACGCCGTCGAAGATGCCGCCCAAGAGGCCCGGCCCCAACTCCACCGAGAGCGGGTGGCCCAGTCCGACCGCCGCCTCGCCCGGGGCCAGGCCGGTGCTGTCCTCGTACAACTGGGCCAGGGCGGTATCGCCGTCGCGAGCGATCACCTCGCCGACCAGTCCCATGGCGCCGACGCTGACCTGCTCGCCGAGCACCACGGACGGCAGTTGCAGGCGCACCAG
>JBAZLW010000076.1:0-9602 GCA_041650095.1 Hydrogenophilaceae bacterium
CGGGCAAACAGCGCACGCCGCGGAGCAAGGCCTTCCTGCACGAGTTCGCGCGTTACCAGGCCAGCGTCGGCCCGGCGGTCGCCTTCCTGCAGGGGCGCGACCCGAGCATGGGCCACCGCATCGCCGGCCGCCGCTTCCTGCCCGAGGGACCGCGCTTCGAGTCCCTCGACATCTATTTCGACCCGGACGGCGGCGACCCGCTGGCCTGGGCCTTCGGCGCACTCGGGGTGCAGGACCGCGCCCGCCATTTCGCCACCCTGTACCTGAACGATCTCGCCGATGTTTTGCGCGAGGCGGTCGACGGCCGCTTCGAGTTCGTCCGCTATGCCGAGTCGCTGGCCTTGAGCCAGCCCACCTTCGCGCCGCTGGCCGAGGCCCTGGCCGCGCCCGAGACCCTGGTCGACAGCACACTGCGCGAACTGACCCTGGCCGCCATCGAACGCCATACCCCCCAAGTGGTGCTGGTATCGGTGCCCTTTCCCGGCTCGGTCTACGGCGCCTTCCGCATCGCCCAGGCGATCAAGGCCGCACGGCCGGAGTGCGTCACCGTCCTGGGCGGCGGCTACGTCAACACCGAGCTGCGCGAACTGGCCGAGGCGCGGGTGTTCGATTTCTTCGACTACGTCACCCTGGACGACGGCGAGCGCCCGGTTCTGGCCCTGCTGGAGCACCTGCGCGGCGAGCGGCCGCGCGACCGGCTGGCGCGCACCTTCCTGCGCGAAGAGGGCCAGGCCCGCTACGTCGACTGCGGCGAGCCCGACATCCCGTTCGCCGAGGTCGGCACGCCGACCTGGGACGGCCTGCCGCTGGACCGCTACTTGAGCATCCTGGACATGCTCAACCCCATGCACCGGCTGTGGTCCGACGCGCGCTGGAACAAGCTCACCGTGGCGCACGGCTGCTACTGGAAGAAGTGCAGCTTCTGCGACGTCAGCCTGGACTACATCTCGCGCTACGAGGCCGCCAGCGCCGAGCTGCTGGTCGACCGCATCGAGACCGTCATCGCCGAGACCGGCCAGACCGGCTTCCATTTCGTCGACGAGGCCGCGCCGCCCAAGGCGCTCAAGGGACTGGCCGACGAACTGCAGCGACGCAACCGGGCCATCTCATGGTGGGGCAACATCCGCTTCGAGAAGTCGTTCACGCCCGAGCTGTGCCACCAACTGGCCGAAAGCGGCTGCATCGCGGTCTCCGGCGGCCTCGAAGTCGCCTCCGATCGCCTGCTCAAGCTGATGCAGAAAGGCGTCTCGGTCGACCAGGTGGCGCGGGTGACGCGCGCCTTTTCCGACGCCGGCATCCTGGTCCACGCCTACCTGATGTACGGCTTCCCGACCCAGACCGTGCACGACACCGTCGACGCCCTCGAATACGTCCGGCAACTGTTCGAGGCCGGCTGCATCCAGTCCGGTTTCTTCCACCGCTTCGCCTGCACCGTGCATTCCCCGGTCGGCCTGCACCCGGAAGAGTACGGCATCGCGCTGAAGCCGCTGCCGGCGATCAGCTTCGCCAAGAACGACGTCCAGTTCGTCGACCCCACCGGCGTCGACCACGACGCCCTCGGCGTCGCCCTCAACAAGGCCTTGTACAACTACATGCACGGCATCGGCCTGGACGAGGACGTGCGCAGCTGGTTCGCCGGACGGGTGCCCAGGCCGCGGGTGGCGCGGCATTACATCGAGCGGGCGCTCGGATTAACCTGAGCCGGCCCTGGCCCGCGCGGTAAACTCGCAGGCCAGCCACCCGATCCGCCCGCCATGACCGACCCCATCCGCCTTGCCAAACGCGTCGCCGAACTGCGCGGCTGCTCGCGCCGCGAGGCCGAACTGCTCATCGCCGGCGGCTGGGTGCGGGTGGACGGCGTGGTGGTCGAGGAGCCGCAGTTCCGGGTCGCCGACCACGCCGTCGAGATCGACCCCCAGGCCGACCCGGACCAGGCCGAGCCGGTCACCCTGCTGCTGCACAAGCCGCCCGGCTGGCACATGGCCGGGGGCGACGCCCAGGCGGGCGGCCAGGACGCGGCGGGCCTGCTGGCGGCGGCCAATCAGTGGCCGGAAGACGCCTCCGGCATCCGGCCGCTGAAGCGACACTTCGCCCAACTCACCGCCTGCATGCCGCTGGAGACCGGCGCCGGCGGCCTGGTCGTGTTCTCGCAGGACTGGCACGTGGTGCGCAAGCTGACCGAGGACAGTGCCAGCCTGGAGCATGAATACGTCGTCGAGGTCGCCGGCGAGATGCCCGCGAACGGGCTCGAACGGCTGAACCGGGGCATCGCCTTCGCGGGCCGCACCCCGCCGGCCATCAAGGTCAGCTGGCAGAACGAAACCCGGCTGCGCTTCGCGCTGAAGGGTGCCCGGATCGGCCAGATCGCGCACCTGTGCGCCGCCGTCGGCCTGCGCATGGTGTCGATGAAGCGCATCCGCCTGGGCCGCGTCGCCATGGGCAAGCTGGCGCCCGGCCAGTGGCGCTACCTGCGCGCGGACGAGCGGTTCTAGGCCGGCCCGAGGCGGTCAGTCCGGCGCCAGGGTCACCCGCGTGGCCGCCGTGGCCCGGTCGATCTCCAGCAGCAGTTCGCAGTATTCGTTCTGCGGCTCGACCGGCGTCGGGTCGTCGGCGCAACTGCAGCCGGCGATGAGACCGTGATAGAAGATGCCCGCCCGGACCTGGATGCGCCCGGCGACTTCCGAGGCGGCGATGACGACGGCGCTGAACGGGTCGTCCAGGGCATGGCTGCTGCGCGACAGGCCTTCCTGCAAGGGCAGCGCGCGCGGATCCTGGCGTTCCAGTTCCTGTTTCAGGACCGCCCTGAATTCGGGCGTGCCCCAGGCCTTGAGCGCATCGGTAAGTCGGATCATGGTCGGTATGCCGTGTGGTTTTCCCGACCATAAGGCCTGTCCGCGCGCCCGGCAAGGCCGGACGCAGGCAAGGTCAGACCGCGCTGCCGAAGCCCCGGTCCTGCGCCCCTGACGGCGCCTGCAGGCCGGCCAGCCGGCAGCCCTGGGCCACCGGCCCCTTGGGGAACAGCTCGTACAGATGCTTGATGCCGCCTTCGGGATGGAAGGACTCGTCCAGCGCGTCGTGCAGTTCGCGCACATTCACCGTCGGGCCGTCGTGGCGGGCATAGAACTCCTGCAGGGCGCAGATGACCTGCCAGTGCTCCTCGGTCAGCGTCAGTCCATCCGCCTTGGCCATCGCCTCGGCCTCCTTGCGGGACCAGTCGATGGGAGCCTGTGGAAAATCGGGATCGGGCCGGGTTTCATAGCCGGGCCGCTCGAAGTTTTGCATGGTGAGATTCATGTCGTCCTCCTGTCATGTTGCCTGTCTACTGCTGCGCGAAACTGCGGCGGGTTCAGGTCCCCCCGCCGCACTCGTAAACACCCTGGCTGGCGCGGTCGAGCTCCTGGACATAGGTGTAGTGTCGTTCGTCCGCGGCTAGCGCGACCGCGGCCGGGCTGGCTCGTCCGTCGTGAAAGAGCAGGCTCCTGATGACCTGGTTGGCATCGCTGATCGGCGGCACCATAAGCATCTGCAGGCGGTCGTAGACCTCGCGGTCGATGGTGATCTGGATCTGGCCTGTCATGTCAGGCTCCTTCCTTGGGTCTGGATATGGTTAAGCCTAGCCTCTTTACCTGACTATACAAGTCAGGTAATACCGTATATCGCAGCGCAGCAAGCCGGCATCCCGCGTCAGTGCACGCCGGCCTCAGGCACCCCGCCCCGCCAGCCGCCCCAGTTCCGCCAGCGCCGCGTCCACCCGGGCATCCCACGGCAGCGCCGCCACCAGTCGCAGGCAGTTGCCATATTTGGCCTGGGGCGAGAACAGGCGCCCGGGCGTGAAGCTGATGCCGGCGGCCAGGGCCTGTTCGTACAGGGCCATGGTGTCGCGCCCTTCCGGCAGTTCGACCCAGAGCACGAAGCCGCCGGTGGGGCGCGAGGTGCGGGTGCCGGCGGGGAAATGGCGGCCGATGGCGCTCTGCATGCGGGCGAGGTTGTCGGCATAGACGCGGCGGACGCGGACCAGGTGGCGCTCGTAGCGGCTGTCGGCCAGGTAGTCGGCGATGGCCAGTTGCGGCAGGGTGGCGTTGGCCATGGTGCCGACGTACTTCAGGTGTTCGACCTCCTTGCGCCAGCGCCCGGGGACGATCCAGCCGACCCGGTAGCCGGGCGCGATGGACTTGGAGAACGACGAGCACAGCAGCACGTTGCCGTCGCGGTCGTAGGCCTTGGCCGCGCGCGGGCGTTCGCGGCCGTGGCCGAGGTCGCCGTAGATGTCGTCCTCGATCAGCGGGATGACGCGTGCCGCCAGCATCTTCACCAGCCTGGCCTTGTGGCCGTCCGGCATCAGGCTGCCGGTGGGGTTGCTGTAGCTGCTCACCGTGACCACCGCCTTGACCGGCCAGCGGTCGAGCGCCAGAGTCAGGGCCTCCAGGCTCAGGCCGGTGTCCGGATCGCTGGGTATTTCCAGCGCCTGCATGCCGAGCGACTCGATCGCCTGCAGGGTGCCGAAGAAGGCCGGGGTCTCGATGGCGACGACGTCGCCGGGCCGGGCCACGGCGCGCAGGGCCAGGTTGAGCGCCTCCTGGCAGCCGTCGGTGATGACGATGTCGTCCGGGCCGAACTGGCAGCCGGAGTCGGCGGCGCGGCGGGCGAGGCGCAGGCGCAGGACCTCTTCGCCGGGCGGGAAGCTGTAGCGGCTGCCGACGTCGTCGACCCCGCGCAGGCAGCGGTTGAGCGAGGCGCGCAGGTCCTTCAGGGGCAGGAAATCGGGGTGCGGCACGGCGGCGCCGAACGACACCAGGTCCTTGCGCTGGGTGTTGCGCGACAGGCGCACGGCCAGCTCGGTGACGTTGACCGCGCAGGGGCCGGCATTGGCCTCGGTGGTCCGGGCCGGCGGCGGCGCCGATTCGGGATGGCGGGCGAAAAAGCCGGACTGCGGCCGCGCCTCCAGCCAGCCGTGGCTTTCCAGCAAGCGGTAGGCCGCCACCACGGTGGCCGGGCTGACGCCGTTGCGCTCGGACAGGCGGCGCACCGAGGGCACCCGCTCGCCGGGCGGGTAGGTGCCCTGGCGGATGGCGTCCTTCAATTCGGTGGCGAGGTTTTCGTACAGGTTCATGGGGGCCTCCAGTTGCCGCCAGTCCAGTCCGGCCGGGCGACAGCGATACAGTCGCCGGCCGGAACGGCCGATACAGTCTTGCCGGAAACTTAACTGTAATGCATCAATTAGGTAATTTCTGAATCTGTAACGCCCGCCGGTCCCGCCCTAGGATGAGTCATCGCCTTTCCAGGAGCGGACCATGAGCCATTGCCACGATACGGATATCCGGTGCCGCGTCCGTCACGCGGAAGCGCTGCGGCAACGCCTGCTCCGGCGCTGGGTCGCGCACGGCCTGGGCCGGCTGGCGGCGGCGCTGGCCGGCTGGCGCGGCGAGACCGAGTTGCGCGCGCTGGACGAACGGGAACTGCACGACCTGGGCCTCGATCGCGGCGGCATCGCCTATGCCGTCCGGCATGGCCGCGAGCGCCCGGGCAGCGCCGGCAACCGCTAGGCCGGCGGCGCGGCGAGCACCCGGTCGAGCTTTTCCTCGACCTCGCCAATGCCGGCGGCGAGGCCGTTGGCGGTCTCCTCGAAGGACTTGTGCAGCGCCTGCTCCACCGCCTCGATGCGGCCGCCGGTCTGCTCGACGGCGAGACGCAACTGGCCGAATTCGCGCTCCATCTGCGCGCGCATATCGCTCAGGCGCGAGGCCTCGGCCGACTCCGCCAGCTTGCGTTGTGCCTGCAACTCCTGCTTGTGGCGATGCGAGTCCATCAGCATAACCGTGCGCATGGACAGGGCATAAAGCGCGAACAGTCCCACCAGGACCAGGGTCACGCCGAGCAGGACCACGCCGAGCGGCCCCTGGACCTCGAATACGATGAAGGACAGCAGGGTCGGCGCCGTCAGCACCGACCAGTTGGCCAGCGTAAATACCGCGAGCAGGGATAAGGCAACGATGATGATCACGCCGAGATATTTCATGGTCGCTCCTTCAAGGTTCGAGATGCGCCGACGGCCGATCCGGCATGGCGCGCAGGGCTGCACGACATGGCCCGCCCCCGGCAGGATACCCGAACAAGGTCTGACATGAGCCGTAGGGAGGGCCTGATGCAGGCCTTTCGCCTGTACTTCAGTCGTTGCAGCATAGCCGACTATGTCGTGTATTCGGGAGATCAAGCATGGACACCCACGATCAGGACAAGGCCCGCCTGGCCCAGCAGTACGACAGGCTCGCCAGCAAATTCAACGAACTCTATCTGGCCGGCAAGGAGCGCGGACGCGAATCGATGACGGCGGCCCTGGAAAAGGCCCGCGAGCAGTTGACCGCGTTGGGCGAAGTCAGCGCGGAACGGGGCGAGGAACTGAAGCAATACCTGGCCCGCGACCTCGACCAGACCATGGCCGATGCCCAGAAGCTGGGCGAAGAGGCCAAGGAGCGGCTCAACCCCTCTCGGCTGGGCGCCGGGGCGCTCGCCTCGCTCGCCACCGTACTGGCAGCGACCGGCAACGCCCTGCAGTCGCTGAGCCAGAAGGCCCGCGGCTCCCTGGTCTACAAGACCGGCGAGATGACCTCGGCCGACACCCTGACCTGCCAGGACTGCGGACAGAAGATCCACCTCAAGGAAACCGGACACGTCCCGCCTTGCCCTAAGTGCAACGGCACCCAGTTCAGCAAGGGTTATTGATCAACCGGCCAGCGGCTCCAGGCCGAACACCTCGCGCAGGCAGTCCTCGCCTTCCAGGGTCGCCTGCAGGCGTGCCGTCATGGCCGATACGGTCACCTCGGCCTGGTGGTGGTCACGGGCAGTTGGTCGGTACGGCGAGGGCCTCGGCCGGGCCGCCGCGTGCGAATTCCGGCGGCGGTTTCAGGCAGTAGACCCGGCCTGACGGGGTCACCATCTTGATCATGCCGTCCGCGTAGCGACGCTCGCCGGGTGTATTCCGGCGCAGGGCGCGGTCCAGGCCGGGCAGGATTGCACGCTCCTCCGGCAGGGCGGGCTGCTCCGGCGGCATCGTTACAGACGACGACTGGCGGGCGATTTCGCGCGCCAGTTCGAGTATCCCGGCGCTCGGCAGGCTGCCTTGCCGGGTCGTGGGCGCGCTGATAAGGAGATCCGCCGTCGGAACCGCAGAGGGCGTTTCCGCTTCAGTCGTGTCGGGCGCCGCGGGCGCCGCGGGCTTCGCCACGGGCGGCGACCCGGCGTAGGCGCGCCTGGATTTCGCAGCGGGGTGCGCGGCCTTTGGCCCGGGCAAGTCCCGCGCGGGCGGCGGTTCCAGGTCCACCCATAGCAAGGGCGTATCGGGCCACGGCGCGGACCGGGCAGGTACCGGCTGGTACAGGCCGAGCGCGAACAGGTGGAGGCCGATGGAGGCGGCCAGGAAAACCGCCAATCGCCTGCGCGTACAAGGCGGGACGGCGAGCGCGCCGGCTCGCCGTCCGGTCATCCCAGGGCCTGGCCGATCCGCAGGATGACAAAACCTGGTCTGCCTTGTTGCCGGTTTGTCATGCCCCATCCCCGTTCAGTGAAGACCGCCATGGACCTTAATCGACGGCTTTTCTTTCCACGGTCAGGTGGATTTCGCCCGGCCCGGGTTTCTCATAGGAAGGCAGGACGATGCCGAGGTTGACCCCGATCAGCTTGTCGGCGGCCAGCCAGGTCCGGCCATCCTCGCTGGCCCAGCGCTTGTGCAGGTAGAGGTCGCGTGCCAGGCGGGCGCTCAGGGTCTGCTCGACGTTGCCGGCCAGGGCGCTGCCGTCGGCCAGGATGCGCAGATCGATCGGCTGACTGGCCGGCAGTTTGTAGATGTAATCGCCCGCCGGCGGCAGGGCGGGATAGACGACCACGGGCAGGGTGGACAGCGAGTCCGCGGGCGGCGGGGTCAGGCCGGCGCAACCGGCCAGCAGGGCAAGGACGGGGACGATGAGGAAACGGACGGACTTCATGGTGTGTTCTCCTGGCTGGGTTGAGAATCAGGATTGGCCGTCGGCGGCGAGGCTGGTCTCGCTGGCTGGCTCGCCGCCCGCACTGAGCGCCATCAGCGCCGACAGACGGGCGACGTATTCGGCCAGGGCCGCACGACCGCTTTCGGTGAGCGAATAGACGGTCTGGGCGCGGGCGCCCCCGGTCGCCTCGCCGGTGGCCAGGTAGCCGGCCTCCACCAGCTTGCCGAGGTGGGCGCCCAGATTGCCGTCGGTGACGCCGAGCACGCGCTTCAGTTCGGAAAAGGTCGCCTCGCCGCGCCCGGACAGGTAGGCCACCAGCTGGGTGCGGGCCGGCTGGTGCAGCAGGGGGTCGAGGGGCGGCAGGGTCGCGGTCATGGGGTGTCTCCTTTGAATTCGGCGCCGTCCAGGCTGGCGTGAGTGAGCACTTCCGCCCGCCCGTCGGCGAGACGCGGCTGGATCCGGTCGATGCGCAATTGCAGGATGCCGTCGTGGATCGTGTGCCAGGCACCGGTGCCGATTCGGTAGCGGCCGTCCGGCCTGCCGTCGCGCAGGGCGACCTCGACCGGACGGGTCAATGTCAGGTCCAGTCCGGCGTCGGGTGCGACGGTCAGGATCGGGCTGTCCAGGTCGACCCGCAGGGGCACGCGGCTGCCCGCCTCCAGGCGCAGCACCTGTTCGCCCAGCCCGACGGTGGCGACGGAGTAGACCGGGGTGGCGGACGGTACCGTCGTGGTCGCATAGCGCGCGATCAGCAGGGGCGGCGTCGCCACCACGGCCAGCCAGAGCGCCAGCACGGCCACCCGCCCGGGCAGGCCGGAATCGCCGAAGCGCGCGTTCAGCCAGCCGGCCAGGGGCATGCCGATGGCGAAGCAGGAGGCGTTCAGCCAGCGCGTCGCGCCATAGGGCAGGCCGGCCGCCAGCCCGGCGACGCCGAGCAGGATGGCGGCCAGGCCGATCCACTCGATCAACGGCCGAGAGAACAGGCCGTAGAAGTAGATTCCCAGCCCCAGCAGTACCGTCCACAGGGCATAGATCATGCCGCCGCCGCCATAGAAGAACATGGCGCAGGAGCCCAGGCAGCCGACCGACAGCAGCATCCACCAGGCACGCGTGACCTGGGCCTGGGCGAAGGGCAGCGTCTCGGCCCGGCGCGTCCGCGCCCGCCGGGTCATCCAGTGCTCGACCAGGGCCATGCCGCCCAGCCAGAAGGCCAGCCAGACCAGCAGCGCAATGCCGCGCTGGTCGGTGTTCGGAAAGCGGGTGTCGGTGATGAACCATTCCGTGACCACGCTGAGGAAGCCGCCCACCCCGCCGATCAGCAGCAGGCTGTGCCGCTCCAGGTGGACGCAGCGATGGCCGGCGGCCAGCATGGACTGGATGGCGAGGAACTGCTCTTGATGAGGTTTCATGGCGGGCAACCAGCAACTCTGTTATCCAGAGCATATAACTCTGAATAACAGAGCGTCAACCCCGCCGCCAATATTTCAAACGTCTCGTCCCGGCCATACGCACGCGGCGGACGAACCTTCCGGGCATACTATGATCCATCCCTGCCTCGCCGTCCGCACACCGCCCGATCTTGTCCGCCGCCACACATCCCCTGCGCGCCCTGCGCTCACGCGA
>JBAZLW010000077.1:0-9580 GCA_041650095.1 Hydrogenophilaceae bacterium
CAGGTCAGTAGGGGTGTCATAGTCTGCCTTTCTTGCGTCGTTTGGCCATCACCCGCCAACGCCAGGCCAGGGTGATCAGGGCATAGGTCAGCAGGCCGGTCAGGGTGGCAAGAATGGTCAGGCCCAGCAGCAGGGGCTTGCCCAGCCGGGTCAGGCGCGACCCGATGCCGGCCTCCGGCTCGGGCGCGCCTGGCTTGCTGATGTCCGCGCCGGCGGGCGCCGTTTCCCCGGTCAGCCAGAGACCGAGCCGGTAGGCGCCGAAGTAGACCGGCCCGAAGGTGACCGGGTTGGTGACCAGGGTGCTGGCGGCAGCGGCCGGCACGTTGGCGCGCAGCAGGATGGCGGTGGCCACCGACAGGGGGATCTGTGCGATCGGGATCAGCAGGCCGAAGAACACCCCCAGTGCCACTCCCAGGGCGACGCCGCGCCGCGACCAGTGCCACAGTCGGGGATGGCCCAGGAAGGGCAGCAGCCAGCGCAGCCAGCGATTCTTCTCCAGGGCCTCCCGGGTCGGCAGCCAGGGGTGGGGTGTCTTCATGCCGGCTTAGCGGGCGGGGCGCTCGAATTTCAGTACCCGGGCCGGTCCGTCGAGGCGTTCCTTGCCTGCCAGGGCGGTCAACGCGGGGAGAAGCTCCGTTTGCAGCCGGCGCATGATCTCGGCGCCGTCCGCACGGTAATACACGGCCTCATACGGTACCGCCTGGTCGAGCGCAGCACGCGCCTGGGGCCGGAACGCCTGCCAGGCGACATCCACCCGCTGCTTGTTCAGGTGGTCGACGAAGACGATCTCCTCGGCATCGACGATGGCCAGGTACTGCATGCTGCGGATGGGCACGAAGACGACGCCGGGGCTGCGCGCCAGCAGGCCGTGGACGAGGTTGTAGGTCGTGGCCGGCAGTTGCCAGGCCTCCCGTGCCAGCGGTTGCTCGCGATAGACGGTGATCTCCATGACTTCCTCTCCAGACCAGGCAGCGCTTAGATTATGAGCGATTTCGCGGTATTCAGACGAATCCGGCGGTTCTCGCCGCCTGGGTCAGGACAAAGCGCGCGAAGGCGCTGGCGGCCAGGGAAAAGTGCTTGTTTCGGCGGTGCACCAGATGCCACTGGCGGCGGATCGGAAAGCCTTCGACATCGAGGGCGACGAGTCTGAGCGCGGCCAGTTCCAGGGTCACCGTGTGGCGCGAAACCACGCCCAGTCCGAGGCCGGACTCGACCGCCTGCTTGATGGCCTCGTTCTTGTTCATCTCCATGGCCGCGCGCAGGGCCAGTCCGTGCGACTGGAAGAAAGCCTCGGTGGCGCTGCGGGTGCCCGAGCCGGGCTCACGAGCGACGAAGTCCTCCTCGGCGATGCGGGCGAGCGGGATGTGCTTCTGCTTGGCCAGGGGATGGCTGAGCGGCGCGATCACCACCAGAGGATTTTCCATGAACGGGGTCGAGTCGAGGTCGTGTCCGGCCGGGGGCTGGCCCATCAGGGCGAGGTCGACCTCGTTGTTGGCCAGTTGTTCGAGCAGGTTTTCCCGGTTGACCACGTTCAGGGTGATGCGCACCTCGGGGTGCTCCTGGCGGAACTGGCTGATCAGGCGGATGGCGAAGTTGCTCACCGTGCTGACCACGCCCACCGTCAGGGCGCCCTGCTTGAGCCCGCGCAGGTCATTCAGGGTGTCCGCCAGGTCGACCAGTTGCTGGGCGATGGCCTGGCTGGCTCGCAGCACCTCGCGGCCGACCTCGGTGAGAAACAGTTTCTTGCCCAGTTGTTCGAACAGCGGCTGGCCGATGGCTTCCTCAAGCTGTTTGATCTGCATCGACACACCGGGTTGCGAGAGATGCAATTCCTTGGCCGCGCGCGAAAACGAGAGGTGGCGGGCGGCGGCCTCGAAGACCTGAAGTTGGCGCAGGGTGAGGTGTAGCATCGTTCGGCGGTGAACCCAAATAAGTCATGAATGATAAGCTAATACTTATCAACTGTATAAAAAATCGTGAATATTACTTATGCAAAAGCACGTCTATAGTGCAGCCCTGTTTCGAGCAGGGGTAATCAGGCAGTCGCGGTTCCCCGGAATTTCATACAAGTCCAACTAGGAGCAAAGCATGGATCAATCCGCACGTTACGCTGACCTGTCCCTCAAGGAAGAAGACCTGATCAAGGGCGACAAGCACATCCTCGTCGCCTACCACATGCAGCCGGCCGCGGGCTATGGCTACCTGGAAGTGGCCGCGCACATCGCCGCCGAATCCTCCACCGGCACCAACGTCGAAGTCTCCACCACCGACGACTTCACCAAGGGCGTCGACGCCCTGGTCTATTTCATCGACGAGTCCAAGGGCGTGATGAAGGTCGCCTACCCGAACGAGCTGTTCGACCGCAACGTCACCGACGGCCGCGCCATGCTGGTCTCCTTCCTGACCCTGGCCATCGGCAACAACCAGGGCATGGGCGACGTCAAGCACCTGCAGATGCAGGATTTCTACGTGCCCTGGTCCATGCTGCGCCAGTTCGACGGCCCGGCCAAGGACATCACCGACCTGTGGGACATCCTGGGTCGCCCCCGCGTCAACGGCGGCTACATCGCCGGCACCATCATCAAGCCCAAGCTCGGCCTGCGCCCCGAGCCGTTCGCCAAGGCCGCCTACCAGTTCTGGCTCGGCGGCGACTTCATCAAGAACGACGAACCCCAGGGCAACCAGGTGTTCTGCCCGATCAAGAAAGTGCTGCCGCTGGTGTACGACTCCATGAAGCGCGCCATGGACGAGACCGGCCAGGCCAAGCTGTTTTCCATGAACATCACCGCCGACGACCATTACGAAATGCTCGCCCGCGCCGATTTCGCGCTGGAGACCTTCGGTCCCGACGCCAACAAGCTGGCCTTCCTGGTCGACGGCTACGTCGGCGGCCCCGGCATGATCACCACCGCCCGTCGCCAGTACCCGCAACAATATCTGCACTATCACCGTGCTGGCCATGGCGCCATCACCTCCCCCTCCGCCGTGCGTGGCTACACCGCCTTCGTCCTGGCCAAGATGTCGCGTCTGCAAGGTGCCTCCGGCATCCACGTCGGCACCATGGGCTACGGCAAGATGGAAGGCGGCCGCGACGACCGCAACATCGCCTACATGATCGAGCGCGACTCCGCCGACGGCCCGTACTACCACCAGGAATGGCACGGCATGAAGCCGACCACCCCGATCATCTCCGGCGGCATGAACGCACTGCGTCTGCCCGGCTTCTTCGAGAACCTGGGTCACGGCAACGTCATCAACACCTCCGGCGGCGGCTCCTACGGCCACATCGACAGCCCGGCGGCCGGCGCGATCTCCCTGCGCCAGTCCTACGAGTGCTGGAAGGCCGGTGCCGACCCGATCGAGTTCGCCAAGGAGCACAAGGAATTCGCCCGTGCCTTCGAGTCCTTCCCGGGCGATGCCGACAAGCTGTTCCCCGGCTGGCGCGACAAGCTGGGCGTGCATAAGTAAGACGCCGCGCACCACGTCTCATGAAAAGCCCCGCCTCGGCGGGGCTTTTTCTTGTGCGCGGCTAGTCGAAGGTGAATCCCTTTTCCCTGAATACCCGCAGGCAGGCATCGACCATGTCGGGGTCGAACTGGCGGCCGCGCCACTTCGTGATCTCGGCCAGGGCGGCCTCGACGCCGAGTGCGGCGCGGTAGGGCCGGTGGCTGGCCATCGCCTCGACCACGTCGGCGATGGCCAGCAGGCGGGCCTCGGGGATGATCTGGTCGGCGCTCAAGCCCTTGGGGTAGCCTTTGCCGTCGAGGCGTTCGTGGTGCTGCAGGATGATCTGCGCCACCGGCCAGGGCAATTCGACGTCCTTGAGTATTTCATGGCCGACCTCGGGGTGCATCTTGATCAGGCCGAACTCCAGGTCGGATAGCCGGCCCGGACGGCTGAGTATCTCGGAGGGAATGTAGATCTTGCCGATGTCGTGGATCATGCCGCCGAGGCGGACGCCCTCGATCTGGTCCGCCGGCCAGCCCAGTTCACGGGCGATCGCCACCGCCAGGCGGGCGACCTTCTGCTGGTGGCCGGCGGTGTAGGGGTCGCGTTTTTCCACCGTGAGGGCCACCGCCTGGATGGTCCCGAGCAGGGCCCGCTTCAGGCGCTCCGCGCTTTCGCACTTGGCGGCCTCCAGGGCTTCGCGCGCGATCCGCGTGCGCAGGGTGACGATGCCGAAGGCGAGGTCGTCGGCCAGCTCGGTGAGCAGGGCGACCTCTTCGGCGCCGAAGGCCTCGCGCGTGCCGGCATAGACCTTGAGTACGCCGAAGGGTGTCCCGGCATCGAGCAGCGGCAGGGCGATGCTGGCGGCGATGCCGTGTTGCAGGGCCGCCGTCCGCGGCCCGAGGTAGCCGGGGTCGCCGGCGATGTCCTGCACCCGTTGCGCCTGGCCGGTCAGGAAGGCGCGTGCGGCGGGGCCTTGGGCCTGCGGGTTTGCGGTCAGGCCGAGGTCGAGCGCATCGATGTAGTCGCGCTCGATGCCGGCGTTCGCCACCGGGCGCAGGCAGGATTCGTCGGCGTCGGTATAGGCGACCCAGGCGCCGCGATAGCCGCCGGTCTCGACGATCAGCGCGCAGATGTCGCGCAGCAGGCTGGATTCCTCGCCGGCGCGCACCAGGATGCCGTTGCAGCCGCTCAGGGTCTTGAGGGCGCGGTTGGCCTGGCGCAGGGCCAGTTCCGCCGTGCGCCGTTCGCTGATGTCGCGCAACAGTCCCACCGCGTGCCAGCGGCCATGCTGGTTCAGGGCGGAAATCGAGATCTCGACCGGGAATTCGCTGCCGTCCTTGCGCCGGCCCTCGACTTCGATGGTCTTGCCGATGACCGGGCCGCTGCCGCTGCTGCGGAAGTGGGCAAAGCCGGCCCGGAAGCTGTCCTGGAAGCGCTCGGGCGCCATCAGCGTGTGGGCGTCCTGGCCCATGGCCTCCTCGGCGCGATAACCGAAAAATCGTTCGGCGGCCGGGTTCCAGTAGGCGATGCGGCCTTGGTCGTCGATCATGACGATGGCATCCTGGGCGACCGTGGTCATGCTGCGGAACTTCTCCTCGCTCTCGGCCTGGGATTGCCGTGCCAGGTTGCGTTCCGTCACCAGGCCGGCGGCATAGGCGTCGTTGCGGCGGCAGAGCAGGATGGCCTTGGCCAGGTTGGCCATCACCGGGCGGAAGATCTCGGTCAGGGGCAACTGGGTGCTGGGCTGGCGCGGGGCCAGCATCAGGAGCACGCCGCAGTGGTCGATGGGCAGGCGCAGGAAGACCCGGTAGCTGCGGCCGGTGGCGGGCAGGGCGGCCAGCAGTTCCGGCGCCTCGCACACTTCGGGGCCGCCGCGCAACAGCGCCGAGGGCAGGGTCAGGCGCTGGCCGACCTGGCCGGCGAGACCGAAATCGCCGATCGCGACCTCGAGCGTCGCCTCGATGGTGTCGGCGTCGCCGGCGGGGACATCGAGGAACACCAAGCCGGTGGGGAAGGAGGTGTGATAGAGCAGGCGCTGCAAGGTCCGGGTCAGCAACGGCTTGAGGCTCACCTCGCCGCCGATCACCAGACCGATGTCGTACAGCACCGACATGATCTGCTCGCGGTTCATCCCACGTGGTTCCACAGGCTCGCGACCAGGGTGGCGTTATGGAACAGCGGATAGCCCCATTGGGTGGTGCTGCCGATCTCGCCCAGGGAGAGTGCGCCGGCCAGGCGGCCGGCCTGGCTGGCCTGGCCCAGGCGGCGCAACTCGTCGCTGGCGGCCTCGATGCCGAGGTGCAGGCGGCGGCCGGCGCAGTAGAACAGCAGCAGGTCGCGGCCAGCGATGGGGCCGTTGAGTTCGGCCAGGCCGTTGACCACGGTTTCCAGGGTGTGCCGCGAATCCACCGCCGGCGCCCGCAGCAGGGTCAGCATGGCGTTGACCGGCACCTCGCCGACGCAGAACAGGGAGCCGTCCTCCTCCAGCGCCACCGGGATGCGCACCACGGTGATGCCGTTGGCGCGCACGATGCCGAACGGGAAATGCACGGCATACTGGTAGAAGTTCTCGCGATCGATCTCGACGCCGTACTGCGCGCGCGCCATCTCCCGGTAGACCTCGAAGGCCGGGCGCCAGTCGATCTGCATGATGCGGTTGCCCTCGGTGGAGGTGGCCGTGATCATCTGCTCGGGCACCGCATAGCCGTGCTCGAGGATGGCGCCGCGATGCGGCTCCAGCAGCAATGCCAGGACGCCGTTCTGGACCACCCGCTCGCCATCGAACAGGCAGGGCATGGGCTGGAAGGTCTCGCTGCCGGCATTGACGCCCATGTAGTGGACGCGGTTGGCCAGGCGCAGGTAAAGCTCGTCGAGGATGGAGCCGATGTTGGGCACCATGGCATCGAACAGCAGGAACAGGGTCGCGTCCTCGCTGGCACCCAGATGCGGCAGCAAGCCGGCCACGATCCCGTCGAGCGCCTCCGGCAGGCCCTCGCCGCCGGGCAGGTCCGGATGCAGCGCCGCGCGCGGCATGCGGTCGAAGCGGAGCAGCCAGGCGCCGGCGCTGACAAAGCGGCCATCGTGCAGCAGGGCCGGAAAGATGGCGCCGACCAGGGGAACGCCGGCGTCGGTGCAAGCCCGCTGCAGCGTCGGCAGGGCGTCCTTCATAGCCTCCGGCAGCAGTGCCATGACGCCCATGCCGGGATGAGTGGCACGCCAGCGAGCCAGCACTTCAGCAATGGCTGGCGTGGAGATTTCACTGAGGAATTCCATCGCGGATCCGTTCATGACGCTTCCTTGTTCCGGTCGTTGGTCGGGAATCGACGTGGGCGTGTACCAGTTCAAAGTCTAGCGTACAGGATCGATGGCAAGTTCAATCCGCACGGGGTTGCCGGACAATTCGCTATCGGACCGGGCCAGGCCGCCTGCGGCAACAGGTTCCATAAGCCGTAGCTTATCGTTCTGATAAGAACATGTTACTTTCGTTTATGAATTGGCTGCGTAAAATACCCGGTTGTCGAGTATGGATAAGGCGGGAGCAGAGACATGAGCAGCATTGATAAGGAACAGTACAAGGTTCACACGGAACCCTATTACCAGGCCCAGGGCAATGAAGTGACCCTGTACGAGGCTGCCTACCGCAACCGCCTGCCGGTGATGGTGAAAGGTCCGACCGGCTGCGGCAAGTCCCGCTTCGTCGAATACATGGCCTGGAAGCTGGGCAAGCCGTTGATCACCGTGGCCTGCAACGAGGACATGACCGCCTCCGACCTGGTCGGCCGCTACCTGCTCGAAGCCAACGGCACCCGCTGGCTGGACGGGCCGCTGACCACCGCCGCCCGCATCGGTGCAATCTGCTATCTGGACGAGATCGTCGAGGCGCGCCAGGACACCACCGTGGTGATCCACCCGCTGACCGACCACCGCCGCACCCTGCCCCTGGACAAGAAGGGCGAGCTGATCCAGGCGCATCCCGACTTCCAGCTGGTGATCTCCTACAACCCCGGCTACCAGTCGCTGATGAAGGACCTCAAGCAGTCGACCAAGCAGCGTTTCACCGCCTTCGACTTCGATTACCCGGACGCCGCGCTGGAAACCACCATCCTGGCCAGGGAAACGGGGCTGGACGAGGCCGCCGCCGGCCAGCTGGTCAAGATCGCGCACACTGCCCGCAACCTGAAGGGCCATGGACTCGACGAGGGCATCTCGACCCGCCTGCTGGTCTACGCCGCCACCCTGATCAAGGATGGCGTGGCGCCGGTCGATGCCTGCCGCATGGCCCTGGTACGGCCGATCACCGACGACGCCGACATCCGCGAGACGCTCGACCACGCCATCGACGCGACGTTTGCCTGATTTTCTCCCGCACCCGCCGGGAGAGGGAGAAAGGCGCCCAACCATGACCGAAACCGCATACCAGCACCCCCTGATGAAGGCCTACTGGGCCCAGCTCGACACCGGCTTCAAGCCGATCGAGGACGTGTTCGAGGACGTCATGGCGGAGGCCCTGGCCATCCTCAGCCGGGAGGGCATCGACGCCTATCTGGAGGCAGCCCGCGTCATCGGCAAGCTGGGCCGCGGCGTCGAGCCCATGCTGGCGTTCATGGAAGAGTGGCCCTCGGCGGCCAAGGCCATCGGCGAGGCGGCTCTGCCGGAGGTCATGGCGCTGATCCAGCGCATGCAGAAATCGCCCAACGGCAAGGCCATCGCCCCGTTCCTGGAGACCCTGGCGCCGGTGGCGCGCAAGCTGCATTCGCAGAAGCAGATGGGGCATTACCTGAACATCACCCTGGATCTCATGGAGCGCACCACCGGCTCCATCCACGGCCATCACACCACCTTTCCCAGCCCCGGTCTGCCCGACTTCTTGGCCCAGGCGCCCTTCCTGCTCGGCCAGCTCAGCCTGTCCGGACTGAGGAACTGGGTAGACTACGGCGTCGCCAACTACCGGACCCACCCGGAACGGCAGAAGGATTACTTCAGCCTGCAATCCGCCGACAGCCGCGCGGTGCTGCAGCGCGAGCGTCATGGCACCCTGTTCATGGATGTCGAACGCAGGCTTGACCTCTACCTGCGCGGGCTGTGGAACGAGGTCGAGCAACTGGTGCCGTATTCCACCGCCTTCGACGAGATCCGCAAGCCGGTGCCGTACTACGACAAGCTGGGCATGCGTATCCCCGACGTCTACGACGATGCCGGCGACATTACCGGCCTCGACCGCTATCGCGCCACCCTGGCCCATATGGTCGGCCACCGGCGCTGGACTGAGGCCCTGATCGCCGACAACTGGAGCCCGTTCCAGCGCATGGCGGTGGAGTTTTTTGAGGATTGCCGGATCGAAATCCTGCTTTGCCGGGAATATCCCGGCCTCAAGCGCGTCTTCCTGGCCCTGCACCCGAAGCCGGTCGAGGGTGCCTGCGACGAGGTGACGACGTCCTGTCTGCGTTACCGCATGGCCATGTTGTCGCGCGCACTGCTCGACCCGGCGCACGGCTATGCCGATGCCGACTTGCTGGATTACGTGAGGCGTTTCAACGAACTCATGGTCGGGGGGACGTCCAATACGGCCGACATCGCCACCCTGGCGCTTTCCTACGTGACCCGCACCCGGCGCCAGAGCGACCAGCTGGCCAAGGTCCACTTCGCCGACACCGTGGTCGACTACCGCGACGACAACCGCCAGATGTGGCGTTTCATCGAGGAGAGCGACGACGAGGAGATGTTCGAGAAGGAAAAGAAGCGCACCGACAGCGAGGAACTCAAGGGCCTGCCGCCGCGCCACTACCCGGAATGGGACTACCACAGCCAGACCTATCGCCCCGACTGGGCCAGCGTCTACGAGGCCCTGCACCCCAAGGGCAACCCGGCCGACATCGACAAACTGCTGTTGAAGCACGGCGCCCTGGCCAAACGGCTGAAACGCATCCTCGACCTGCTCAAGCCCCAGGACAAGGTGCGCATCCGCTACCAGGAAGAGGGCAGCGAACTGGACCTCGACGTCGCCCTGCGCTCCCTGATCGACTTCAAGGGCGGCGCCACGCCCGACCCGCGCATCAACATGAGCCACCGCACCGACGGCCGCGACATCTCGGTGATGCTGCTGCTCGACCTGTCCGAGTCGCTCAACGAG
>JBAZLW010000078.1:0-9572 GCA_041650095.1 Hydrogenophilaceae bacterium
GGCGTTCTTGTGGTACAGGCTGCCGGAGTCGGTGACGTGGACGCCCACCAGCTGGCCGTCGCCGTCCACCAGGGCAACCTTGATCGCGGTGGAGCCGATGTCGATGCCGGCGAACCAGTTCATGCCTGGCCTCCCGCGCGCTGGCGCTTGCGGGTCTTGATCGACTCCAGGAAGGCCTCGATGCGGGTCGACAGCTGGCCCATGTCGTCCGGGCTGTAGTCGGTCTCGATGTAGAGCATGGGGATGCCGGCCTCGTTGAGCGTCTTGGCCACGCTGCGCTGCTCCATCTCGTAGACCTGGCAGCCGGAAAAGGCCTGGTAGACCACGCCGTCGGCGTCGAAGTCGCGTACCAGGTCGAGCAGACGCCGGCGGCGGTCGTCGTTGCGGGTGAAGATCGGGCAGGTGCAGGGCTTCAGGTAGTGGTCGGCCAGGCTGTCGACCATGTGGTCGACCAGCCATTCGTCCACCACCGGCATGTCGTAGAGCATGCGGTTGGCCGAGCAGGTCTCGTCCGCCACCACCACGCCGCCAGCCTCCTCGATCAGCAGCGGCAGCTTGAGGTTGGGGAAGATGGGCGGCGAGCCGGTGAACAGGATGCGCGGCGCCTTCTTCTGGGCAGCGTTGAAGCCGGCCGCCTCGCGCGCCCTCAGCTCCGCCACCAGGGCCTCGGCCGCCTCGGTCCAGCGCGCCAGGTCGTCGAAGAAATAGGCGTTGGTGACCAGGAAGATGTCCTTGCCCAGCACCACCGACGGCCCCTTGCGGCGCAGGTTGTGAATGGCGCGGAAGGCGGCCTGGGCGCGCCGGGTCAGGGCCATGGCGTCGTTCAGGCGCTTGCGGGTCAGGCGCTTGCCGGTGAGCTTGCCCAGGCGCACGGCGAAGTCGCGCACCGAGCGCTGCCAGTAGACCCGCGCCGCCTCGCTCTCCTTGACGTTGGGGAACTCCAGGTCGTGCACCGGGTAGCCCATCTCCTCCATCATCACCCCGGCCTTCTTCTTCTGGTCGCAGGTGGACGGGTTGACGATCAGGTCCAGCTTGCCGACCCGCGGCACGCCATTGTCCTGGTCGTGCAGGCGGCCCAGGGTGGCCTTGACCAGCGAGCAGGACTTGGCCGGCATGAAGTCGGCGCCGACCTGGTCGTAGTGGTAGGCGCCGTTGCACAGCCGCACCGGGGTGGCGCCGAAGGCGCGTATCAGCTCCTCCGGCGCCTGGATGCAGGTCATGCCGACCTGCGGCGCGTCTGGCTGGTCGAGGCGCTCGCCCTGGATGTAGACGCGCCGGAACAGGTCGTAGAAATACGCCATGGCCGCGGGGTTGTCGGAGAAGTCGTCGACCAGATGGTCGAGCATCACCTCCGCCTCGCGCGCCTGCCGGCTGCGGTTGAAGGGTTGGCTCTCAGTGTTTGCAGCCGTCACGGCCGGCTCCTTTGTTCATGCGCTTGAGGAAACCTTCCTCGGTGGCTTCGAAGATGTTGATGCGGGCGAACTCGACCCGCAGCGCGCCCGGCTCCGGGCAGGCGGCGACGCACTTCAGGCACAGCGTGCAGTCGTCGGTCATGATGTCCTGTCGTTCGAGGTCGTCGGCGATGGCGCGGATCTCCATGTCGCAGACGTTGAAGCAGTTGCCGCAACGGGTGCACTTGTCGCCGTCCTTCTTGAGCTTGAGCAGGGCCGGCTTGGCGATCAGGTAGTGCAGCGCGCTCATCGGGCAGAAGAAGCAGAAGAAGCGCTTCTTGATGAAGGCCCCGGCCAGGAACAGGCCGGCGATGAACATGCCCAGCCCGGTCAGGACCATGGTGCCCACGCTGGAGTAGTCGATGGTCAGCTGGGCCGGATCGCCGGTGAACAGGGGCAGGACCACCCGGCCGGGACAGATCTGGCAGAACGGCGCGCCCCAGTCGTGGCTGAGGAAGCCGCCGCCGATGGCGAGTGGGATCAGCAGCATCAGGGCCAGGAGGACGAACTTCACCCAGGTCAGGGTGTTGAACGACTTCTCGCCGTAGAGCGAATAGCGGATGCCGAGCCGCTTGCGCAGGCCGGTGAGCCAGTCCTGCAGGGTGCCGAGCGGACACATGAAGCCGCACCAGCCCTTGTTGAGGACGATGAACCAGAGCAGGAAGAGGCCGAAACCGGTCAGCACGCCGATGCCGGCCCAACCGAACAGCTGCGGCCAGGGCCGCGCCAACTGGTGCTGCAGCGGCAGCAGGTAGCACACCCCGGCGCGGCCCTCCTGGTTGTAGCCGCAGGAGAACATGGGCAGGCTGTTGCCCAGGTCGATCGCCAGGTAGCCGCCGTAGACCAGCAGGGCAAAGGCGGCGAGCTGGAACCAGAAGCGGAAGCGTTGCAGGTCGACGTTGTTGACCGCGCGGCGCAGCCTAGTCATCGAAGCGCACCTCCTGGAACGGCCGCACCCGGCGGCGCCGGTACCACCAGACCCCGGAGCCGGTGAACAGCAGACCGGCCATGCCGATCATGAGGCCGTCCGAGTAGGACTCGTAGTCGGCCACGCCCGGGTAATAGGCGCCCGACAGGGTGGCGCTGTAGCGGGTCTCGGCGTATTGGCCGCCCAGGTAGGCGCCGGCCTCCGGCGTGGCGAAGCTGGCGCTGACCAGGAAGGTCTCGCGATGACGCTTGTCGAACAGGCGCCACTCCTTCGGGTAGTAGTCGCGGATCACCATGAAGCGGGCGCGGCCGTCCTCATCGCTCTGCACCGTGTTGCTCCAGCCCTGGCCCGAGCTGAAGGTCACCCGCGCGTTCTGCACCGGCACCCCCCGGCGCAGGACCTGGAAGGCGATCTCGTCGCCGTAGTTGAGCCGGGTGTACAGGCCCTCGTCCTCCTTGCGTTCGCGCACGATCTCCACCGGCACGCGCTTATCGAGGCGTGGCGCGGCCAGGCGCATCGCCTCGGCGCGCTTGAGGCCGTGGCCCATGCCGGAACGGGTCACCTCGGTCTTGGCGACGGTGACGTCGAGGGCGTCCTGGTCGAGCGCGCGCCGGAGCAGGTAGACGTTGTAATAGCCCTCTTCCGGGGTCGGGAAGCTGACGTTGTAGGGGCCACCATGCGCCTCCACCGGCAGTTCCGAGACCGCGCCGGACGGAACCTGCAACAGCGCGGCTTCCTCGGCCATGACCGGACGCGCGCTGAGCGGATTGCCGCCGGCGCGCAGCCAGACCCGCTTGCTCGGCCCCTGTTCCGGTCCGGCCGCGGACGCGCCGCCGCCGTGGTTATGGCCATCGCCACCGGGCCGCCCGGAGCCGGCACCGGACCAGCCGCCCGGGCGGCCCTCCCGTTTCAGTGGCGCATCGGTCAGCCAGAGCACGGCGTCGCGGCTGCCGCCGCCCCTGCGCGCTGCCTGGCCGGCGGCCGGCGCGGAGGTCGCTGCACGGCCGACATGGCCGGCCGTGTCGGTCGGCACACCGCCGCGACCGGGGCCAGGCATCACCATGCCGTGATGATGTACATGGTCGGCGCCGGCCGCGGCGGCCGGATCGGTGGCCGCCGCCCGCTCGGCGGCGCGTTTCTGCCAGTAGGCGCGTCGCTCCTCCGGGCTGGCGTCGGCGGGCGGTGGCCCGCCGGGAGCCACCGGTCGCGAGGCACCGGCGTCCGCCGCCGGATCGCCGTCCGCGGCCAGGGCCGCTCCCGCCAGCAGCAGGGGGGCCAGCCAGACCGCCAACCGTATCGCCTTGTTCATGCCTGGACTCCCGTCAGAACAGGTAGGAGATGCCGACCCGGACGGTCAGCGGGGCGTAGCCGGCAGTGTAGGAGTTGCGCACCCCGGCGTCGGTGGAGCCGACCCGCTCGGCGTACTTCACGTCGAACAGGTTGAGGGCATGCAGCCAGGCGCTCCAGGACTTGCTCGTGTAGCTGGCGCGCAGGTTGTAGAGATCCTTGCGCTGGTAGCTGTCGGTCAATGCCTGGTTGGTGTAGTAGGAGTCGATGTGGTCCATCTCCAGCTCCACCCGCCAGCCGGGTGCGGGCTTGACCGCGACGCGCAGGTTGAAGTGGTTGCGCGGCGTGTAGTAGCGCTCCTTGCCGGAGTAGTCCGTGCTGCCCGAGACATAGTCGTCGTACCGGTAGCGGGCATAGGTGTGCGACAGGCCCAGATCCAGATAGTCGTTCAGCGGATATTCGAGGGTGGTCTCGAAGCCGCTGGCATGGGCGCTGGCCGCGTTCTCGTAGCGCGTGTAGCAGAGCTCGGTCGGTCCGCACAGGGTCGACACGATGAGGTTCCTGAACTCGGTGCGGTAGAAGCCGGTGTCGTACCTCAGGCCGGATTCGAGCCGGCCGCGGATGCCGATCTCCTTGGTCAGGGAGTCCTCTGGCTTCAGGTCCATGTTGGTCGGCACGAAGCGTGACTTGACCGCTGCCGTGTGGCTGCTCGGGGTCGCCGTACCCGAGCCGATCAGGGTGCTGACCCCGGGTCCCATGAAGCCCTCGGCCACGTTCAGCCAGACCAGGTTGCTCCGGTTCAGCTCGTAGACGGCGCCAAACTTCTTGACCAGCCGATCGTACTTCTTGGAGCCGTCCTTGGAGTCCTTGAGCTGATCGTCTATCTCGTATTCGATGTTGTCCCAGCGGGCGCCGAAGGTCAGGCGCAGCGGGTCGATGGGCGACGCCTCGTATTGCAGGAAGGGCGAACGGTTGGTTTCCTTCGAGATCGAGTCGCCGGTCAGGGCGCCGCGCACGAAGTCGAAGCTGGCCGTACCCGTTCCGGCGTAGCTCTTGCTGCGGCTGTCCGTGGCCATCAGGTCGAGGCCGCCGGTGACCGCGCCCTTGGCGGTGGCGAACAGATGCTTGTACATGAGCTGGAGGTTGTCCTCGGTCGACTCGCTGTCCTTCACGCCGCTGCTGCTGGCGCTGCTGTAGGCCGGCGCGTTGGCGGTCGAGTCGGTCAGGCGCCGTTGCCCGTAGACGTTAAGTTCGCCCACCTCGCCGAACAGCCGGCGGTAGTGCAGGGACGGCGTCGTGTAGGTGATGTCGGTGCGATACCAGGTACCGGGCTCGGCCTGCTGCCAGTCGGCATCGAACTCCGCCTCGGTCAGGGTGCCGGGATCCTGGTAGTCGTCATGCAGGTATTCCAGGCGGAAGCTCAGACTCGACGCGGCGTCGGGCCGGAACAGCCACTTGGTACTGAAGGAGTCCTTGGCCTCCTCGGTATGGTCGCGCCAACCCTCGCGGTCCAGCCGGTTGAAGTTGAGAAAATAGCCGACGCTGCTGGTGATCGGCGCCCCGGCGGTGACCCCGGCGCGGTAGCCGCCGTCGCCGAACAATTCGCCGCTCGCCTGGTATTCGGACTTCGCCGGCGGATCGCGGGTGATCACGTTGATGGTGCCGCCGATGGCGTTGCTGCCGCTCAGCACCGAGCCCGGGCCGCGAACGATCTCGACACGCTCGATGTCGCCGGCATTGACCTGGTCGATGAAGGAGTAGGTGCCGGTGTTGCGGGCACGCATGCCGTCGATGCGGTTCTCGGTGTAGTTCTTGCCGCCGTCGGTGAAGCGCAGGTTGCGGCTCATGCTGACGCCGGGCACGCGCGGCAGAAGTTCGTGCAGGGAATCCACGAAACGCACGGTCTCCAGTTCCTCGCGCCCGACCACCGTCCCGGCCAGGGGCGTGTACTCGGTCAATCGGCCCAGTTCGGTCCTCGACTGCACCTCCACCTCGCGCGCCACCGTCGCGGTCACGCTGGGCAGGACCTGTTCCGGCTGATCGGCCGGTGCCGGCACGATCACCACGCTTTTCTCGCTGGCCTGCTCAGCCGCAGCAGGATTGGCCGCCACCGCCGGTTCGGCCGAGTGTGCCAGCGGCGCATAGGCCAGACCGGCCGTCGCGACCAGGGTGAACAGTCGTTGCTCCAGTTTCATCCGGGTACCTTTCATGTCTGTGTCTTAAAGCGGTGCAGATTGCAAAGAGGGATCGGTGACAAAGGCGATCTTCGCCAGGCCGGCGCGCTGGGCGGCCGCCAGGATGCGGGCGATGGCCTCGTAGTTGGTCTGGCGGTCGGCACGCAGGTGCAGCTCAGGGACTTGCCGTTCCACCACGGCCGCCTGGAAGCGCCGGTTCAGGTCGTCGAAGGCGATGACCTTGTCGTCGAGATAGAGATGCTCGTCGGCATCCAGCGCCACCCGCAACACCACCGGCTTGTCCTCCAGGTTGCTGGCATTCACCTTGGGCAGGTCGATCGGCACCGCCTGGTTGAACAGCGGCGCGGTGATGATGAAGATGACCAGCAGGACCAGCATCACGTCCACCAGGGGCGTGGTGTTGATCTCGGCCATGGGCTGATTGCCGCCCTGTTCGAAGCCGCCGAACGACATGGTCAGGCCGCCTTGCCGGCCAGGGCGCGCGTACCCGTGGTCAGGTAGGCGTGCAGGTCGTGGGCAAAACCGTCCAGATAGGCCAGGGTCAGCCGATTGGCGCGGGTCAGGGCGTTGTAGGCGAGCACCGCCGGGATGGCCACGAAGAGGCCGGCGGCGGTCATGATCAGGGCCTCGCCGACCGGGCCGGCGACCTTGCCCAGCACCACCTGGGTCGCGCCGGACAGGTTGACCAGGGCGTGGTAGATGCCCCATACGGTGCCGAACAGGCCGATGAACGGCGCCGTGGAGCCGATCGAGGCCAGCACGGTGAGGCCCGACTCCAGGCGTGCCTGGCTGTGCATGATGTGGTTGCGCAGGGCGCGCGTGATGGCCTCGCTCTGGGACACGCCGGCACCGATGCCAATCGATTGCTTGTGCAGGTCGGCGACATGGGTGGCGACCTCGGCCATGCCGGCGAACAGGCCGGAGTTGTCCTTGCCGCGAATGGCCCCCACCGCCGACGGCAGGTCGGAGGCCGACCAGAATGCCTCGATCGCCTCGCCGAGGCCCCGACTCTGGCGCAACTGCCGGAAGAAGCGATCGATGATGACGATCCAGCTGAACATGGAAAGCAGGATCAGTAGCAAGGCCACACTGTGGCTGACCCAGTCCGCCTGATCCCAGAAATGCATGATGCCCATGGCTCGGGTACTCCTTGTCAGGTAAGCGAAAAAACGATTGGAACCACGACCCAGGCCGCAACGGGGGTAGCGCCCCGGCGGGCGGGCACGAAATGCCAGCGGGCGACGGTATCGAGCGCGGACTGGTCAAGGCGCGGGTAGCCGGAACTGGTCTTGAGTTCCACCTTGAGCGCCTGGCCATCGGTGCCGACATGCACCCTCAGGTGGACCACGCCGGCCTCGCCGAGACGGCGCGAAGCCATCGGGTAATACGGCTTGGGATTGGACAGGTAGGCCGCGTCGAAGCGCGCCTCGACCAGGGGCTCAGGGGGCGCGGGCGGCGCCGGACTGACATATTCCTGCACCGCCACCGGCGCGCTTGCCACGACGGCCCGTGGTGCGATTACCGGCGCCTCGGCAACCGTTGCCGTGGCCAGGACGGGAGGCTCCGGCACCGGCTTGGGAACCGGCACCGGCGGCTGAGCCATCTGCGCCGGCGGTGGCGGCCGCCTCGGCGGCGGCGGCGGACGCACCGGCTCGGGCGGCTTGGCTTCCTCGATCAAACTCACTTCTATGGGCAAGGCCTGCTTCAGATACTCGCCCGCTTGCGGCCAAGCGAACAGCAGGGCCAGGGCGGCGGCACCGTGTACCAGCAGGGCGCCGCTCCAGGCCCGCAGACGCGTGGACGAGCTCTCTGGCAGACCATAGTTGAGACCGTATGGGTGAGACACTAGGCTGGCGGTTTCGAATCGATTCAAGGGCCGCCACTATATTCATACCTGGATGTCCTAAAAATGCGACATAATGTCGCACCCAGGGTTCACATCTATCAGAATATTCATTTCGTGGCCGCAGACCAGCGTCTGCCACGGGCCGAACCAGTCAGGCATTGTCGAGATTGCGAGCCGGGCGGCGGCGCGCCGCCGCCCGTGACACGCTTAGTCGAAGCGATAGCTCAACTTGGCCCAGATGAAGCGGCCGGGCTCGTTGACGCGGGTGCTGGGACCGACCTCGAAGCTGTTGTCGCGCGCGAGGTGCTCGGCATAGGTCTTGTCGAACACGTTGTCGACGCCGGCGGACACCAGCCACTGCTTGTTCGGCTTGTAGGCCAGGTTGAGCGCCAGGGTGGTGAAGCCGTCGGTGGCGCCGTAATCCTGGCCGACGATGTTGCCGTAGCCGACGTCGACCCGGTCCTGCTCGGCGACCATGCGCACGACGCCGCCGAAGGTCCAGGCGCCGGTCGTGTAGTCGAGTCCCAGGCGGCCTTCAAGGGGCGGGGTCTGGGCCAGCGGCACGTTGTCGGTGTCGTTGTCGGCGTGGACCCAGGCCAGGGTGCCGCGCAGGGTCCATTGCGGCGCGAAGCGCCAGGCCATGTCGGCCTCGCCACCATATCGGGTGGCATCGACGTTGCCGCTGCAGTAATAGGTGCCGTTCATGCTGCCGCAGTTGGACAGCCGGGTGCTCGCCGCCGCCATACTGGCATAGGTCAGGATGTAATCGTCGATCCGGCTGTAGAACAGGGACACGGAGCCATTGAAGCTGCCGCCCTTCCAGACCAGGCCGGCGTCGAGCTGGGTGTTCTTCTCGGGATTGAGCTGGCCGCTGGCGAGCAAGCCGTTGTAGGTGGAGGCCTCCCAGTAATCCATCGGCCGCTCGGAGTGGCCGATGCCGATGAAAGCGGTGCCGACCTGGCCGGCCAGGTCGTGTTCATAGCGCACGAAACCGCTGGTCAGGGTCTCGTCGGCACCGGCCAAGTAGGCGCCGGCCTTCATGGTGTTGTAGCGGTCGGCCGACCAGTCGTCCACGCGCAGGCCGGCGATCACCCGCTGACGCTCCGACAGCTCGTGGCGCAACTCGCCGAACAGGCCCGTGCTGTCGGTCTCCATGTCCTTGATGCGGGGCTGGCTGCTATAGGCGTCGGCCTGCGCCTCGCTGCCGCTGGCCTTGCGCAGTGAATGCTCGTTGCCCTGCCAGTCGGCGCCCACGGTCAGCAGGGTGGCATCGGCCACGGCCAGGTCGGTGGACAGCCTGGCGCTCTGGGTCTCCCGGTCCGGGTTGTTGACCATGTGACTCATAGCCGTGAAGGTGCGCAGGCTGTAGTTGTCCATCACGTGGTCGATGTAGTTGTAGTTCAACTGGGCGGCGATCTTCTGCACCACCGGCGACAGGTTGCTTTTCTCGAACTTGACGCCATAGGCCTCGCGGTCGAACTTGACCCCGTCCATGGTGCGGTCGGCATAGGCCGCCTCGGCCCGGCTGCCGACGGCGGAAAACTCCAGCCGGGTATCCCGGTCCGGGGTCCAGCCGACCGCGCCGGACAGGCTCTCGCGCTCGTAGAAGGAATGCACGTCTTGGCCGTCGCCGTCCTGGTAGTCGTTCGACTCGGCATGGCTGGCGACGGCATGGACATAGGCCTTCTCGCCGGCATAGTTGCCGGCCAGGACGCCGTCCAGGCGCCCCCAGGAACCGGCCATGAGGCTGGCGTCGACCTGGCCTCCGGGCTGGCGCATGGCCTTGGCATCGCGCTCGAACAGCACCACGCCGGCCGAATTGCCGTTGCCGTAGAGCACGGTCTCGGGCCCCTTGATGACGGTGA
>JBAZLW010000079.1:0-9559 GCA_041650095.1 Hydrogenophilaceae bacterium
CAGGAAGACCGCCGACCTGCGCCGGCGCGGCAAGGCGGCGCGGCCGCTGGCGGTGTTCTTCGAACAGAGGGATTGCCCGGACTGTGCGACGCTGCATCGCCGCGTCCTGGCCGACCCGGACGTGCAGAGGCAACTGGCCCGCTTCGACGCCGTGCAGCTGGACATGTGGTCGCGCACCGCGATCACGACGCCCGACGGCCGCAAGACCACGGCGCGCGCCTGGGCGGACAGCCTGGACGTCAAATACGCCCCGGCCATCGTGCTGTTCGACGGCAAGGGCCGCGAGGTCATCCGCTGGGAGGCCGGCTTCCGCGTCTTCCACACCGCCGGCATGCTCGACTACGTGGCCAGCGGCGCGCATGGCAAGGAGACCAACTTCCAGCGCTACCTGTCCGCCCGCGCGGAAAAGGTGCGCGAGTCCGGCCGCGCCGTGAACATCTGGCGCTATGCCGACGAGCCGGTCAAACCCTGAACCCTGTCATTGCGAGGAGCGCAGCGACGTGGCAATCCAGGGTTTGTCGCCTGCGGCGGCCTGACCTGAACTGGATTGCCGCGCTTCGCTCGTAATGACCGCGCCGGGCGATCAGCCCAGGCGCAGCAGCTCGAGCAGATACTGGCCGTACTGGTTCTTGGCCAGCGGCTTGGCCAACGCTCGGATGTCGTCATCGCCGATCCAGCCGTTGCGCCAGGCGATCTCCTCCGGGCAGGCGATCTTGAGGCCCTGCCGACGCTCGATGGTCTCGATGAAGGCGGAGGCCTCGAGCAGGGCTTCGTGGGTGCCGGTGTCGAGCCAGGCGGTGCCGCGGCCGAGGTCGGTGACGGTGAGTTGGCCCCGGCGCAGGTATTCCATGTTGACGTCGGTGATCTCCAGTTCGCCGCGCGCGGAGGGCTTCAGGTTGGCGGCGATCTCGCCGACCTGGCCGTCGTAGAAGTACAGGCCGGTGACGGCATGGTGCGACTTCGGCCGGGCCGGCTTTTCCTCGATGCTGATGGCGCGGTTGTCCTGGTCGAACTCAACCACGCCGTAGCGTTCCGGGTCGCGCACCCGGTAGGCGAAGACGCGGGCACCGGCCGTGATCTGGGCGGCCTCCTTGACCCGGGTGCCGAAGTCGTGGCCGAAGAACAGGTTGTCGCCCAGCACCAGGGCGCAGGGATTGTCGCCGACGAAATCGCGGTCGAGCAGGAAGGCCTGGGCGATGCCCTCGGGCTTGGGTTGCTGGACGTAGGACAGCTGCAGGCCCCACTGGCTGCCGTCCCCAAGCAGGCGCTCGAACAAGGGCGCATCGTACGGCGTGGTGATGATCAGTATCTCGCGGATGCCGGCCAGCATGAGCGCGGACAGCGGGTAGTAGATCATCGGCTTGTCATAGACCGGCAGCAGCTGCTTGGACACGTGCATGGTCAGCGGGTACAGCCGGGTGCCGGAACCGCCGGCCAGGATGATGCCTTTCATTTCGAACTCCCTGTTGATTTATTGGCCCAGGCCCAGGCGTTCGCCGCGGTAGCTGCCGTCGCGCACCCGCCGCCACCATGGTTCGTTGTCGAGATACCAGCGCACGGTCTTGCGCATGCCGGTCTCGAAGGTCTCCGCCGGCGTCCAGCCGAGTTCACGCTGGATCTTCGAGGCGTCGATGGCATAGCGCAGATCGTGGCCGGGGCGGTCGGCGACGTAGGTGATCAGGTCGCGGTAACGGGCCAGGCCGGCCGGCTTGTCCGGATGCATCTCCTCCAGCAGGTCGCACAGGGTATGCACCACGTCGAGGTTCTTGCGCTCGTTGTGGCCGCCGATGTTGTAGGTCTCGCCCGGCCGGCCCTGCAGCAGGACCAGTACCAGGGCGCGGGCGTGGTCCTCGACGTAGAGCCAGTCGCGGATCTGCTGGCCGTTGCCGTACACCGGCAGCGGCTTGCCCTCCAGGCAATTCAGGATCATCAGCGGGATGAGCTTTTCCGGGAAGTGGCAGGGGCCGTAGTTGTTCGAGCAGTTGGTGGTCACCACCGGCAGGCCGTAGGTATGGTGCCAGGCCCGCACCAGGTGGTCGGACGCGGCCTTGCTGGCGGAATAGGGCGAGTTGGGTTCGTAGCAGGTCGACTCGGTGAACAGGCCGGTGTCGCCCAGGCTGCCGTAGACCTCGTCGGTGGAGATGTGGTGGAAGCGGAACTGCGCCTTCTTGTCGCCTTCGAGGCCGCTCCAGTAGTTCCGCGCCGCCTCCAGCAGGGTGTAGGTGCCGACGATGTTGGTCTGGATGAACTCGGCCGGACCGTCGATGGAACGGTCGACATGGCTCTCGGCGGCCAGGTGCATGATGCCGTCGGGCCGGTACTGGGCGAACAGGCGGCCCACCTCGGCGGCATCGCGGATGTCGACCCGTTCGAAGCGATAGCGCGGGTCGTCCGCCACCGTGGTGAGCGATTCGAGATTGCCGGCATAGGTCAGACAGTCGACGTTGACCACGTTGTGGTCGCTGTTCGCGATCAGGTGGCGGATGACGGCGGAGCCGATGAAGCCGGCGCCGCCGGTGATGAGCAGTGTCTTGGCCATGGTCATGGGTTTGCGTTGTTCAATTCTTCCTGCACTTGTGCCAGCGCCACCCGCCAGTCGGGCAGGCGAACACCGAAGGTTCGGGCCAGCTTGCCGTTGTCGAGCACGGAATACGCCGGTCGGCTGGCCGGGGTCGGGTAGTCGGCCGTCGCGATGGCCGTGACCCGTTGGCAGGCGATGGTCTCGTGCTGGCGCTGGTGCTCGACGATGGCCTCGGCGAAAGCGTGCCAGGTCGCCGTTCCGGCCGAGGTCAGGTGGTAGACGCCGCAGGCGCGGTGCCAGGCGGCGCGGTCGTCGCCCAGCTGAGCCAGGATCTGCGCCGTGGCCTCGGCGATGTGGCGCGACCAGGTCGGTGCACCGTGCTGGTCGGCCACCACGCGCAGTTCTTCGCGCTCGCGTGCCAACCGACGCATGGTGCCCATGAAGTTGCCGCCACGGCTACCGTAGACCCAGGCGGTGCGCAGCACCAGCCAGTCGCAACCGGCCTTCGCGATGGCCTCTTCCCCGTCCAGCTTGGTGCGGCCGTAGACGCCCTGCGGGTTGGGCGCGTCGTCTTCCTGGTAGGGTGCGGTCGCCGTGCCGTCGAAGACATAGTCGGTCGAGTAGTGCACCAGTTGCGCGCCGACCCGGCCGGCCGCCTCGGCGAGCAGGCCGGGCGCGGCTGCATTGACCGCGGCGGCGGCCTCCGGCTCCTGCTCGGCCTTGTCGACCGCGGTATAGGCCGCGGCGTTGACGATCCAGTCCGGCCGGACCGACTCGACCAGCGGGGCGATGGTTTCCGGCTGCATGAAATCGACGTGATAAGGCTTGCTTCGGCGGCCGACCGCGATCACCTCGCCCAGGGTGGCCAGGGTACGGCGCAGTTCCCAGGCCACCTGGCCGTCGCCGCCCAGGACCAGGATGCGCCGGTCAGTCCGCATAGACCGGCAGGCGATCGAACGGGACATCCATCAGGGTCAGCCCGACCTGATCCTTGGCCGACAACTCGGGGGAGTCGACCGGCCAGTCGATGCCGATGGCTGGGTCGTTCCAGAGTATGCAGGTCTCGGCCTGGGGATCGTAGAACTCGGTGCACTTGTAGGCGAACAGCGCGGTCTCGCTGGTGACGCAGAAGCCATGCGCAAAGCCGGGCGGGATATAGAACTGGCGCTTGTTTTCCGAGGACAGGAGAGCGACGGCCGATTCGCCGAAGGTGGGCGAACCGACCCGGACGTCGACCGCGACGTCGAACACCTCGCCCTGGAGGACGTAGACCAGCTTGCCCTGTGCCTTGGGATGCTGCAAATGCAGGCCGCGCAGCACGCCTCGACGCGAGTAGGACAGGTTGTCCTGGACGAAGTGTTCCGGGATGCCGATCTCGGCATAGCGGGCCTGGTTCCAGGTCTCCATGAAGAAACCGCGCTCGTCGCCGAACACCTTGGGTTCGATGATACGGAGCCCAGGCAGGGTTGTTTCCTTGATGTGCATGGCAATACCATTCCAAGAGTCAGGGCGAATTCTGACCGATTCGGCCCCAATCCGGAAATGGCCCGTCCGGGCGATGGCTTCGTCCAGAAGACCCTTAGCGCAGACCCTTGATCCAGGCGTTCTGGCAGATCCGGCGCCGGCGCGCCTCCAGCATCTCGCGCACCTTGCCGCGCACCTCTGCCAGCGGCACCGGGCCGGCCGGCCTGACCTCGTCGCAGCGCAGTATGTGGAAGCCGAGTTCCGACTCGATCACGTCGCTGATCGCCATCTCGGCCATGGCGAACAGCACCGCCTCCAGTTCCGGGTAGAGCTTGCCGGCCACCACGTCGCCGAGCAGGCCGCCCTGCATCGCGGTCGGACACTCGGAATGCTTCAGTGCCTGTTCCTCGAAACGCTTCGGATCCCGGGCCAGCCGGGCGGCGATCTCGGCGATGCGCTTGCGGGAAGCCTCGCGGCCGTTCTCGGGAAGGGCGTCGTTGATGGTGATCAGGATATGGCGGGCGCGGCGGATCTCCGGACGCATGAATTCGTCCGGGTGGAACTGGTAATAGAGGTCGACATCGACATTGCTGACCCGGGCGGCACGGCTGGCCACCTTCTCCAGGATGGCGTCGACCTTCAGTTCCCTGGCCAGGGCTTCGGCGAACTGGCCGACGCTCAGGCCATTGCCGGCCAGGTCGTTGGCGAAGGCCTCTTCATCGCTGTAGCGGCCGCGGATCTCGGCCAGGGCGGCCTCGACGGTCGCTTCCGGCACCGCCACATCGCAGGCTTCCGGACTCGCCAGTACCCTGGATTCCAGGTCGAGCTGGCGGCTGGCCAGACGCTCGGCCTTCTCCAGCTCGGCCGCCGACAGGGCCGCCGTGCCCTTGCCGAACAGGCTGTTGGCGGTCTTGAGGACCAGATAGGCGACGTTCATCTCAGTCTCTTTCTTGCTCATCGTCGTACTCAACCATGGGCGCCAGCGCCCGTTCGGGCACCTGCAGGACATGGCCACCGGGAAAATGGACGTGGTATTGCACGTCGGCACCTTCCTCGCGCACCACCCGCATCACTTCGCCCTCGGTCCCGAACGGCACCACCACCTCACCGGCGACCGCCAGGCTGAGCGCGGAACGCACCTTTTCCCGTGTCTCGAACTTGCTCGGTGTCCAGGGTTCGCTGGCGTCGAGCAGTTCTTCCTCGCGGCAGCCGACGATGCGGCCCTGCTCGAGAAAGTTGACCGTATAGATCAACTGGTCCTGCAGGAAGGTGCCGACGTTCATCACATAACCGACCGAACCCCGGCGCACCAGCAGGTTGCCGGTCACCATGCCCGGATAGGTGCCATCGTTGCGCACGTTGCGGGTGACCCGCACTTCATCGCCGTATTCGAATCGGGGCAGCATGATGTCAGGACCTCAGTGCCGCCTCGGAACTGTGGCAGGCGCCCTTGCTGCCGCAGCCGCAACCGCCGGCCTCGGGGGCCGGCGCAACGGCCGGCTTCGCCAGGCCGATCGAGGACAGCGGCACGAAGGTGGTCTGCGGCTCATGCATGTGGAAGACCTTGAACACCTTTTCGGTCAGGGCATCGGACTCGACGAAATCCTCGTAGGCACGCGCCAGCAAGGCGGTATAGGCGGCCCGGCGGGCGCCCTCGTCCTCGGGCAGGCCACCCGTCTTGGTGATGTAGTTGTGAAAGCGCTGCAGGATATGCAGGCGGTTCACATGCACCACCGAAGGCTCGTAGGCGATGCCGAAGAAGTTGAGGAAGTCCTCGGCCGATTCCAGTTCTTCCAGTGCTTCGTCCAGGGTCAGTTCGTCCATTTCAGTTCTCCAGTAGTGAAGGGTCAGGCAACTTCTTCGATGCGGTCGGCCACGGCCTCCACGATCACTGCCATCAGGGCCTTGCCGCCGAAGCGGTCATGGCTGTCGAGTTCGATCAGTTTTTCGATTTGCGCCCGGCCCTGGTCCATGCGGCCGAGACGCAGGTTGATGTAGCCGGTGGCCTTGAGCACCGACAGGTAGAAACGCAGCAAGCCCATCGAGCGCAGCACCGCCTGGCCGAGAAAGTCGGGATGCAGGCGGGTCCATTCCTCGGGGAAGCCCAGGCGCCGGCCGACGATGTGCAGGGAGCGGTCGGCGACGATCAGGGCATCGTCGAGACGATGCTGGTAGAAGTAGTAGCGATACAGCGCCACCAGAACCAGCAGGGACTCCGGCGCCATGAAGTAGGCCTTGTGCAGCAGCGCCTCGGCCGCCGGTTCGCTGTAGACGCCACCCGCCTCGGCGATCAGGTCGCGCACCTCGGGCGCCACCGGCTCGTCGAAGTACAGTCCTGCCCGGTCGAAATCCATCAGATCCATGTCATGCCTTCTTCTTCATCTTGTAAGTCGTGCCGCACAAGTCGTCGGCATCGCACACCGAACACTGGCCGTCGAGCGGCTCGCCCATGCTGCGCAGGCGGCCTTCCAGCACCTCGATCCGCTCCATCAGGCAGGCGATGGCCTTGCCGACCGGGTCGGGGATCAGGTGATGGTCGAGGTCGATGCCCAGCGCGGTCGGCTGCCCCTCGTTCGAACGCAGTACCACCTTGCCGGGGATACCGACCACGGTGCGGTTGGCCGCCACGTCCTTGACCACCACCGAATTGGCGCCGACGCGCACCCGGTCGCCCAGGGTGATCGCGCCGAGCACCTTGGCGCCGGCGCCGACCACCACCCCGTCGCCCAGGGTCGGGTGGCGCTTGCCCTTGTTCCAGGTGGTGCCGCCCAGGGTGACTCCGTGATAGAGGGTGCAGTCGTTGCCGATTTCGGCGGTCTCGCCGATCACTACGCCGGCGCCATGGTCGATGAAGAAGCGGCGGCCGATGGTCGCGCCGGGATGGATGTCGATATTGGTGAGCAGGCGCGCCAGCCAGGCCAGCAGCCGGGCCAGGTAGCGCAGCCCCGAACGCCACAGGCGGTGGGCGATGCGCTGCATCAGGATGGCGTGGACGCCGGGATAGGTGGTGATCACCTCCAGGCGGGAACGGGCGGCCGGGTCGCGCTGGAATACGCAGTCGACGTCTTCCTTGAGCAGAGTGAACAGGCCCGGTTTCGGGTCTGCTTCCGTCAGCGCGAGGGGGGGCATTGCGGCCTTGTCCATGCTCGTCGCCTAGTGCACCAGCGCAACCGCCGAGCGGCCGATCAGGCGCTGGTAGATGAACAGTAGTTCCTGGTCGGCCGGCGAGCGCTTGGCCTTCTCGGCGAAGGCGCGGATGTCCGGCAGCAGTTCGCGCGCCTCGGCCGGGCTCAGGGTCAGGCCCATGCGGGCGTAGGCGGCCAGGATGCCATGGGAACCGGAGTGCTTGCCGACCACCAGCTTGTGCGTGCGGCCGACCTCGCGCGGGTCGAAACCCTGGTAGTTCTCCGGGTCCTTGAGCAGGCCGTCGACATGGATGCCGGCCTCGTGGGTGAACACGCCTGCGCCGACCACGCTCTTTTGCCAGGGCACCGGTCGGCCGGAGGCGGCGGCGACCCGTTCCGACAGGGCCGGGAACCGGGTCAGGTCGACGCCGGTATCGAAGCCGTGCAACTTGTTCAGGCCCAGCGCCACCTCTTCCAGGGCGGCATTGCCGGCGCGTTCGCCGAGGCCGTTCACCGTGGTGTTGACGTGGGTCGCGCCGGCCCGGCAGGCGGCCAACGTGTTGGCGGTGGCGAGGCCGAGGTCGTCATGGGCGTGCATCTCGATTTCCAGGTCGGAGATCGAGCGCAGGGTCTTGATCGTATCGTAGACGCCGAACGGCTCCAGCACGCCCAAGGTATCGGCAAAGCGGAAGCGGCGGGCGCCGGCCGACTGGGCGGCATCGAACACGCGCATCAGGAATTCCAGGTCGGCGCGGGAGGCGTCCTCGCCGCCGACGATGACGTCCAGGCCCATGTCGAGGGCGCGCGGCACCATCGCGGCGATGGTCTTCAGCACCCAGGCGCGGTCACGCTTGAGCTTCTTGCTTATGTGGATGTCGGACACCGGGATGGACAGGTCGACTAGGTCGACCTTCATGTTCCGGCAGGCCTCCAGGTCGCCGCCATGCATGCGGCTCCAGACCACCAGCTTCGCCTTCAGACCGAGGGCCGAGACGGCGCGGATGCCCTCGCATTCGCCATCGCCCATGGCCGGGATGCCCACTTCCAACTCCGGCACGCCGAGGGCGTCGAGTCGGCGGGCGATGTCCAGCTTTTCCTCCAGGGTGAAGGCAACCCCGGCCGACTGCTCGCCGTCGCGTAGCGTGGTGTCGTCGATGGTGATGGTGGGCATGGCTGCGTTCCTGGCGGAGGTTTACTTGCCTCTGGTTCTGCAAAGGCCATGCCAACCAGCAGGACATTACAACTTATTGATTTATATATGTTATACAAGCCGTTCCGGGTACCACTCTGGTGCACAGTGGCACCTTCCGCTTGTCTTCGTCGGCTTTGCGACAAAATCCCGAATGGAGTGAACTTGGCTTCCGAAGCCGCTAGTTGAGCGTCACGGTTAGGGTGATGGTGTCGGCGTAGCTGCCGGGCCATGCGGCCTGCTGGTTGGCCAGAATGCGGCCGTAGACGTCATAGTCCCTGACAAAATTGCCGATGGTCAGTACGGAGGAGTCATTCACGCGAGAGGTGCCGCCGGTGCCGTCACCCCACACGGTCGTACGCGCTGCGTCCATGTAAAGATTGTAATTCAGCGTATTGCTGCCGCTGCTCATCTTGCGTGGTGAGTAGGTGCCGCTACCGCCCGGACTCAAGTCCACCGTGTAGCTGCCCAGCAGGCCCAATCCTGCCGTGCAGGAAACCCTGAAGTGGCCCGTGCCGGTATCGGCTGCTGCGCCTGGGAGGGGGTTGTAAGTACCAAATGCCACATTCGTGACATTGCTTATCGAGCACGAACATAAAATACACACTGCCGACGCGACCTCAGGCAGGGCCAGCAACAGCGCGGCCAGGGCGATAGCGGACAGTCTCTTCATGGCGTCGATCCTTTGCAGATCAGGGGCCGGGCAGCGATGCCCGGACATCATCGCCGATCCTCCGGACGGAGGCGCAGCGGCCAGTTCAGGGCCGGGATCAACTTCAGTTGCAGCGTACCCACCTCAATAACAGTGGGCAAGTCGGCCGTTTCGGTACCGGCCAGATTGTCCTGGTGGGCTTGCAACTGGGTGATCAGTATTAATCGAAGCGCATCGGCGTACTCCCGCCATGTCAGGGCCGGACTCAGCTTCAATTGCAACGTAGCCACCTCGGCATCGATGGTTACATCGACCAGCCCAGTCACGCCTGGATTCTCCTGGTAGGCACTCAACCGGGGGATCAGCGCCAGTCGCAGCGCATTGGCGCGCTCAGCCGCGCAGACCAGGGTGCCCAGGTCGGGCAGCGGCTCGGCCGCTTCATCCAGGACCAATACTGTGCGGCAACGTTGGTCGTCCCACTCGGCCTGAAGCCGGTTGTTCGCAGCCAGGCCGGAGATGAAGACCAGGCCGTCGTAACCGACCTGGAATTCCCGCGCATCGCCTGCCAGCCGCACCAGCGCGCCCGGCGGCAGGGCTCGGCCAGACTC
>JBAZLW010000080.1:0-9259 GCA_041650095.1 Hydrogenophilaceae bacterium
TTGCCCAGGCCGGCCAGCTTGCGCCAGGGGCCGCGCAGGCTGGCCGCGGGGATGACGGTGTGGGCATAGACCAGGGCCATGGTGCCGGAACGGAGCAGGACTTCCCTGACCATGGCGCGCTCATGCTGGCGCAGGCCGAGCGGGCCGGCTTCATCGAAGAAGGGCAGAGCAGTGGCCTGGCGCAGTTGGCGCACGTTGAAATCAGGGAAGCGCTCGCGCAGCAGCTGGGTCAACGAACCATGGTTGGTCAGCCAAGGCCGCCAGGGGCCCATCGTGCTGGTGGCCTGATGCCAGTTCGTCATGCCTGCCCATGGAAGTCGAGAGACTGCGAATTATGACAGATGCCCGTCCAGGCGTCCGCCCCGGCACAACGAGTCAACCCTGGCTGGCATCGCCCCGGCTGGTGCCGGGGCGGGCCGGGTTAGCGTATATAGATCTCCGCCCGGCGGTTTTTCTGTTCGGGCGTGTTGTTGGGCGTCGGGACCAGTAGATGGCGTTGGCCGTAGGCCTCGACCTGCAGCAGTTCGACCGCGCCGTCCAGCTGGTGGATGCGTTCGGCGACGTAATCCGCCCGCTTCTTGGACAACTTGTCGTTGTAAGCCTCCCTGCCGACCGTATCGGTATGGCCCTGGATGCTGATCTCAGGCATGGGTCGATTGCGCAGGTCGGCCAGTAGTTTTTCCAGTGCGGCTTGCGAGTCCGGGGTCAGCTTGGTGGTGCCCAGTTCGAAGAACAGCGTGACACGGCTGGGCAAAGGGGGCAGGGCATCCAGCGCGGAACCAAAATCCGCCCGGACCTGTTTCTCGTCCACCTTGAAGGTCCCGCTGGCGCCTGGGTCCATGCTCATCGCCTCGCCGGACTCGGCGATCAGGGTCGTACCGCTCTCGTTCGTGACCATGATCTTGCCGGTCCCGCCATCGGGGTTTTCCAGCAGGACGACATAGGTCCGGACCGGCAGGCCGGCCTGCCGGGTCTCCGCCAGGGTCTTCAGCAGGGGGCCGAAATCGCTATCGAGCTGTCCCTTGCCGATGCTGAACGGCTCGCTCGAATAGCCGTCGATGAGCATGGCCTGGCCAGGTACGTTCAGGTCGTAGGCGCCGGACTTGAGGTCGATGTACAGGTGGCCCGGCGCGCCGTCCTCGGGGTCGAGCAGGACCGTGTAGGAGTGCGACAAGGGTGGCAGCCCCATTTTCAGGATCTCCTGCATGGCTTCCAGGGCGGGGCCGAATTTGCTCGCCAACTGCTCTTCACTGACGTGTCGCGCGGTGATGAAGCCTTTGTCGATATAACCGCCATAACCCGCCGCCGGGATGCCGAACACGCCATCCGGATTGGTGATCTGGACATAATCCCGTCCGATGCTCTGGCTCGGTATGGGGTATTTCAAGACCACGACGTACGGCTTGGACAGGGCGAGGCTGTCAGGGCTGAAGGCGGCTGCCAGGGCGAACAGCGCCGGCAGGACCAGGGTGCGGACGGAATGCATGGCGGGTGAACGTGAGGCAGTCATTTTGGGCTCCCTTATTGATCGTCTACCTTGATGGCGAAATGCGAACCGCGCACGCCGATGGCGCCGGTCGGTGTCTTCAGCATGACGCCGTCCGGATTCTGTTTCGCGATGGCCCCGGATAGATAAGCCAGGGTGCCCTTGTTGAGGGTGGCATCGAGCTTGAAGTGCCCCTGGCGGGGGGAGTAGAGATAATGGTCGACGCTGATTTCTGTCGCCGGCCCCAAGGCCATCACCGTGTTGTCCTTGAAGGTGATGCCGAGCGAAGCGCCCGCGCCGGTCCTGATCAGGCTACCCTCGGTCACCGGGGTATCCAGCGCGGCCTTGGTCTCCTGGCCGGCCTGGACCAG
This sequence comes from Hydrogenophilaceae bacterium, assembly GCA_041650095.1. Classification (GTDB taxonomy): domain Bacteria; phylum Pseudomonadota; class Gammaproteobacteria; order Burkholderiales; family Thiobacillaceae; genus Parasulfuritortus. Next base: position 1,858 of record JBAZLW010000080.1, read on the forward strand.
ATAGGCATCGCCCTGGATGACGCGCACGTAGCCTATGGTGTCGGCCGCGCCGGCACTGAGGCCGTGCATGAACAGGCCAAAGCAGGCCAGGGCGAGTACAGGGGCGCGTAGATTCAACATGGTTACCTCCATGGTTTGGAACCGTAATGGCAGCTGCCAGGGTCGGTTGGGGAAGTGCAATCAATCATGAGAACAATGGCCATTCGGTTTGCCGCTTCATATGCTTGTCCAAATCGTAGTCTTTGCCGCCGTTATTCTGGCGTGATTGTAAAGGCGACAAAACGGCTCGGTAATAATACACAACTGTGGACCCCGTGTTGTGAATGCAATGCGCCAAGGGGCCTGTGCTAACCTGCCGCGGTATCCGCACCCGGACGACTCGCTCATGACCCTGCCCAAACCGAATCCAGGCTGGCTGATCCCGATCCTGACCGTCCTGGCCGGCATCGGGTTCTACCTGGCCGATCCGCTGCCGCTGCAGGGCCTGCGCAACAACGTGTTCGACCAGTACCAGCGTTGGCGGCCGCGCGTCTATCAGGAGACACCGGTGCGCATCATCGACATCGACGATGAGAGCCTGACCCGGCTGGGCCAATGGCCCTGGCCGCGCACCCGGATCGCCGAGCTGGTCGACCGTCTGCGCGACGCCGGGGCGGCGGCCATCGCCTTCGATGTCATGTTTGCCGAGCCGGACCGGACCTCACCCGCCGCCATCCTGAAGGTATGGCAGCCGGGTCCGGATCTGCGCCGGCAACTGGCCGCGCTGCCCGACCACGATGCCGTATTGGCCCGGAGCCTGGCCCAGGGTGGTGTGGCGCTCGGCCATGCCCTGATCAGGGCGGGCCCTCCGCCACAGCATTTCGCCACCCCGTTCCGGGTGGTGGAACTGGGCACCCCGTCCTTGCCGTTCCTGCATGCCTTCAAGGGTACGGTCGCAGCCCTGCCGGAACTCCAGGACGCCGCCGCAGGCAACGGCGCAATCACCTTCGTGCCGGATTCGGATGGCGTCGTTCGGCGCGTTCCCTTGTTGCTGCGCCTGGGCGACCAAGCCGTTCCCTCGTTGGTGACCGAGGCGCTCAGAGTGGCCCAGGGCGCCCGCAACCTGATGGTGAAGACGGATAGCGAAACGGGAACCGGGATACAGTCGATCCGCATCGGCGCGATCGAGGTGCCCACGACCACCGACGGCCAGATCTGGGTGAGCTACACACGGCCACGGCCTGAGCGCTACATACCGGCCTGGAAGGTGTTCGCCGGCCAGGTCCCGAGCGAGGAACTGCAGGGGCAGATCCTGCTGGTGGGCACCTCGGCCCAGGGCCTGATGGACCTGCGCTTCAGTCCACTGGGCGGGATGATCCCCGGGGTCGAGAGCCATGCCCAGGGCATCGAACAGGCCTTGCTGGGGGTACACCTGTCGCGGCCAAACTGGGCCCCAGGGCTGGAAATGCTGGGCCTCCTGGTCGGCGGGCTGCTGGTCGGTTTCATTGGCCTGTCCGCCGGTGCCCTGATGTCTGCCGTCACGGCCACGGTCATCCTGGCGATCACCAGCATCGGCAGCTGGTACGCCTATGCCCAGCATGGCTGGCTGCTCGACCCGGTGGCGTCCGCCCTGGTCCTGCTGGCGATCTTCATCCTGGCCAGCCTGCACCATCACATCAACAGCGAGCGGCGCCAGCGCTGGGTGCGCAAGGCCTTCTCGCGCTATGTCTCGCCCAATCTGGTCACGCACCTGATCGACCATCCCGGCCAGCTCGAACTGGGTGGCAGCCGGCGCGAGTGCAGTTTCATCTTCACCGACCTGGCCGGCTTCACCAACCTGATGGAGAAGCTGGATCCGGCCGTGGCGGTGTCCCTGCTCAACGCTTACCTGGACAACATGATCCACATCGCCTTCGAGCACGAGGGCACCCTGGACCGTATCGTCGGCGATGCCGTGGCGATCATGTTCTCGGCCCCGGTCGAGCAGCCTGATCACCGCCGGCGGGCGCTCGCCTGCGCCATGGCCATGCATCGTTACGCCCAGCGTTACTCTGAGGAGGCCAAGGCACGCGGGGTGCCCTTCGGGTCGACGCGGATCGGCATCCATACCGGCGAAGTGACGGTGGGCAACTTCGGCGGCTCGACCATTTTCGACTACCGCGCCCTGGGCGACCCGGTCAACACGGCATCCCGACTGGAAAGCGTGAACAAACAGCTGGGTACGCTGGTCTGCGTGTCCGAGGCCACCCTGTCCGGCTGTCCGGGTACCGTGGCCCGGCCGGTCGGCAAGCTGGTGCTGAAAGGCAAGACCCTGCCGCTGATGGTTTATCAGCCGATGATTCCGGAAGAAGAGGGTGTGCAGGCGCAGCCCGATCCGGACTACGAGGCGGCCTACCGGCAGATGGCGGCCGAGGACCCGCTCGCCCTGGCCAGCTTCGAGCGGCTGGCGGCCGAGCGGCCGGATGACCCGCTGGTGAAGCTGCACCTCGGTCGCCTGCGCAAGGGCCAGGCCGGAGAGGTCATCGTCTTCACCGAAAAATAGGCGGTCCGGCACCACAGGGTTGGCGCGGAAATTGCGTATTACTACCGATGCCCAACCGGTGAAGGAACCCGCATGCACTCCCCGATCCAAAGCTATCTGGAAAACCTGCATGGCCGGATCGCCGGCCTCGACGACGGCGAACTGGCCAGTTACATCCCGGAACTGACCAAGGCCGACCCCAACTGGTTCGGCATCTGCCTGGTCACCATGGACGGCGTGGCCTACTCGGTGGGCGATTCCGGCCAGCTGTTCACCATCCAGTCGATCTCCAAGCCCTTCGTCTACGCGACCGCGCTGGCCGACCGGGGTCGGGATTTCGTGCTTGAAAAAGTGGGGGTGGAACCGAGCGGCGACGCCTTCAACTCGATCAGCCTGAATCCCCAAACTGGTGCGCCGCTCAACCCGATGATCAATGCTGGTGCGATTGCCACCGCCAGCCTGGTTGCGGGCGAGACGCCCGAGGCGCAATGGCGGCGCATCGAGTCCTCCATGGCCGCCTTCGTGGGGCGTGATCTCAGTGTCGACGAATCGGTGTACCACTCCGAGAGCGAGACCGGTTTCCGCAACCGCGCCATCGCCTGGATGCTGAAGAACTTCGGCATCATCGACGGCGAGCCGATGGCCTCGCTGGAAAACTATTTCCGCCAGTGTTCGGTCCTGGTCGACTGCCGCGACCTGGCCTACATGGCGGCGACCCTGGCCAACGGCGGCGTCCACCCGGTCACCGGCCAGCGGGCCCTGCCGGCAGAGCATGTCGAGCGGGTGCTCAGCGTGATGTCCACCTGCGGCATGTACGACTTCGCCGGCAGCTGGCTGTACGAGGTCGGCATGCCGGCCAAGAGCGGCGTCGGTGGCGGCATCATCGCGGTCCTGCCGGGCCGCTTCGGTATCGGCATCTTTTCGCCCCGGCTCGATGCCAAGGGCAACAGCGTGCGCGGGATCGAGGTCTGCAAGCAGTTGTCGCGCGATTTCAGCCTGCACGTGTTCAGTCACGTCGGCCATCCGGGCATGGCCCTGGGCCGGATCTATACTGGCGCCGATGCGCCCTCGCGGCGCCAGCCCGGCACCGAGATGCGCGCCTGCCTGCAGACCCAGGCCCATCGGATCAAATACCTTTGCCTGCATGGCTTCCTGGCTGTCGACGGCATCGAGTACGTCATCCGGCGGATGCAGGAAATGGCCGCCGACAGCCACAGCTTCATCCTCGACATGCACCAGGTGGCGGGCATCTCCGAAAGCGCGGCCCGGTTGCTCAACCAGGCCCGGATCGGCTTCGGCGCGGATGACATCGCGGTGGTCTTCTCGCGCATCCACGAGCGAGCCGCCATCGTCGAGCCGCTGAGCAAGTCGGCCCAGAACGGCGACCGCGGCTACCTCAGCTTCGAGGACAACGACCTGGCGGTGGAATGGTGCGAGAACCGGCTCTACGGCGAGGCCGCCCAGTATGCCGAGGCGGTCGGATCCATGGCTGAATCACCCTTGTTCGCCGGCGTGCCCGAGGAATTGATGCAACAGGTCGAGGCCGTATCGACGGCCCAGGTGTTCGCGTCCGGGGCGGCCATCCTGGTTACCGGCCAGGCCGGCGATGGCCGCATCTTCTTCATCGAGTCGGGCCAGGTCAGTATCCTGGTGCCGTTGCGGGATGGCGGCCATCAGCGCATCGCCTCGCTGGGCCCGGGGATGAATTTCGGCGAGATGGTGCTGCTCGGTCAGACCACCCGCAGTGCCTCGGTCCATGCCGACACCGAGGTCCGGTGCCGGATACTGGATACCGAGGTCATCGACCGTCTGTCGGACCAGACGCCGTTGCTGAAGATTGCCCTGCTGGAGAATCTGGCCAGGGACATGGCCAACAAGCTGCGCCGGGCGACCCAGTGGATCGGGGCGCTGGCCTGAGGCAGGCCAGCCCATGGCGGCCGCTCGGCCGCCGTAAAGTTCAGTCCGTTTCGACCTTGACCACGAAATGGGTGCCGCGTACCCCGATGGTGCCGGTCGGCGTCTTGACCGAGACCGCGTCCGGCTTGATCTTGGCGATGGCGCCGGACAGGTAGGCCAGGGTGCCCTTGGCCAGGCTGGCACCGAGCTTGAGGTTGCCCTGGTTGGGGGCATAGACGTATTCGTCCACGGTCAGTTCGGTGTCGGGCCCGAAGGACATCACGGTGTTGTCCTTGAAGGTGACCCCCATGGCCGCCTGGGAGCCGGTCTTCAACACGCTGCCGGCCTGGACGGGGGTGCCCACGACCGCCTTGGCCGGCTTGCCGGCGGTGACCACGTAGGCCTCGCCCTTGACCGTCTTGACGTAGCCAACGGCATCCCCTGCCAGGGCGCTTCCGGCCCAGAACAACAGGGCCGCGAGTGGGAGCATGAGGCGCATGATGAGTATCCTCCTGAGCTTGTTGGTTGAGGTAAAAATACCATATTCCCGCGCAGGCAATCGCTTCATTTGGCTATCGTCTAGGCATTCCGATAGCGCAGGGCCAGGATGGTGATGTCGTCCGACTGTTCCGCCCCGGCGGCGAACTGGCTCACTCCCTCAGTCATGTGGGTTACCAGATCGGCCATCGGGGCGTCGGCCGGGCAGTCGTCGAGGAGCGTCCGCGTGCGTTCCAGACCCAACATGTCCCGATCCGGGTTCTCGGCCTCGGTGACACCGTCGCTGTAGAGGACCAGGCGGTCGCCTGGGCTCACGGTCAACTCGCGACACTGGAAACGTACCTCAGGCATGATCCCGAGCAGGGCCCCCTTGGCCCCGGTCACGGCCTCGAATGGCCCGCCGGCCCGGGACAGCAAGGGCGGCGGATGGCCGCCGTTGAACAGGATCAGGCGACCGCTGCGCACCGAGAATACGACCAGGCACAGGGTGACGAACATGTCGGCCTCGTTGCCTTCGCAGAGCAGGCGATTGAGCGTGGGCAGAAATTGCTCGTCGGGCAACTTGCCCCGGCCCAATGACCTCAGCAGGGTGACGGTGCGCATCATGAACAGGGCCGCCGGCATGCCCTTGCCGGAGACGTCGCCGACCGCCAGCAGCAGGTGTTCGTCGTCGACCGGAAAGGCGTCGTACAGATCGCCGCCCACCTCCTTGGCCGGCAACAGGTGGGCATGGACCTCGACCTGCGGGTGCTCCGGGAAGAGCGGGTTGCCATGCGGCAGCAGGCCCATCTGGATGTCCCGTGCGGCGGCCAGCTCCTTCTTCATGTGTTCGTACTTGAGCTGTTCCGCCAGGGTGCGCAGCATCCGCTCGCTGCTGGCACGCAGGCGTTGGGTGACCAGCCGGGTCAGGTTGCGCAGCACGCCGGGCAGGGGGGCCAGGCGTTGCCAGAAATCGTCTTCGTGGACTGCGACGACATCGCATTCACCCACCGAGTAGACATGCGCTGAGGTCTTCTGTCCGTCCAGGATGGACAACTCGCCGATGGCCTCGCCGGGGGCGATGGCGATGCCCTTTTCCGAACGCTCGCTGGACAGGCGGGCCTCCATGTGGCCGTTGACGAGGAGGTACAGGTAGTGATTGTCCTGGCCGGCCTTGATCAGCCGGTCGCCGTCGTTCAGCCGGATGTGGCGGCTGGACGCCAGCACTTCATCAATGCGGGGGTCGGACAGGCCCTGGAAGATCTGTATCCGGCGGTAATCCAGGGCCCTGCCCGAATCGGCAACGCCGTCCGGGGCGGGGGCCGGATCGACCGGCAGGGTCATGTTCAGTATGTTGCGGCCGTCCTCGCGCCGGTAGTCCATGCGGGTGGTGTAGCGCCGCATCAACTGGATGCCGTGGCCGCCCGGCCTGGCCTCGGCCAGGCTGGCCGGGGCGAGCCTGGGCGTCTGCGCGGTGGGGTCGAACGGCGGTCCATCGTCGACCAGTTCAACGCGTATCAGGCCGTTTTCGATCGAGCAGGCCAGTTCGATCCGGCCTTCCGTATCCTTCTGTTTGGCATGATCCATGATGTTGGTGACTGCCTCGGTCAGCACCAGGTTGAGGCGAAACACCGTCTGTTCCGGCAGTCCGTCGGCAAAGCGGGCCAGCCACTCGCTAAGGACAGTCAGCCCCGCGTGGTCGTTGGCCAGGGCCAGACGCGCGGAATGCCCCGGAACGGCGTCCACCCGATCAGGCTCGGTCAGGCCGACAGGCCGGCGAGGGCGGTCGCCTCGTCGGCATAGATCGGGATCAGGCTGTCCAGTCCGGCGGTCTCCAGGGCCTCCCAGACCATCGGCTTGGGGCTGATCAGGACCATCTTGCCGCCTTGTCTGGTCTTGGCCTTGGCACAGGTCAGCAGCAGACGCATGCCGATGGAGGCGAGAAAATCGACCCCGCTCATATCGACCAGGACATTGTTGCTGTCAGTGCTGGTCAGACTGGCAAAGCGCGATTCAATCTCCCCGGTTCCCTTGAGGTCGAGGCGGCCGTTCAGCCGGATGCGCCTGGACTGGGGAGTCAGTTCGTCGAAGGCGATGTCCATCCTGGGTTGCTCCATATCGTCTAACAGGGTGATGCTACTTCAATCAGCAAGCGACGATTCGGCCCGCCGAAAAAAATCACTATTAAGAATGTGGCTATGGTTCCGACTGGCCATGCGAACTAGGCGTGCAGCAGGTCCAGCCCGTGGGGCAACCAGCGGGCCAGGTGGCGGCGTACCGCTTCCGGATCGTGGCGGAGCAGATGGACGGCGGCGTCGCGCGCCTGTTCGAGCAGATCCTGGTCGGTCTCCAGGTCGGCGAACCGGAGCATGGGCGCGCCAGACTGGCGCGCCCCGAGGAATTCGCCCGGCCCGCGCAGGGCCAGGTCCTCGCGCGCGATGGCGAAGCCGTCCTGGCTGTCCTTGATGATGCGCAAGCGCCGACGCGCGGTCTCCGAAAGGGGATCGTAATAGAGCAGCAAACAGGTCG